>JAIBCM010000003.1:0-300000 GCA_019694135.1 Verrucomicrobiia bacterium
GCTAACTATCCAATATTGTTTGTTAATGATGCGTTTAAGATGAAAAATAACTTTTGAGGAAAATAGTCTAACCTTCATCCCCACAAATTCTTACCTCTTGTCTCTCTTTGTCAATGGTTTTTTTATAAAAATCATGTTTGGGGATCGATTTCTTTGTGAAAATGGTGAGGAAATATATTTTAAAAATGTTGTTGGGAAGCGATCTATTTAATATGAGTTGAATAAATTATGCTTCGCAAGTTGTTGGCTTTCGCTATTTAACTCTTATGTTGCTTTTATTGAAAAGGCCTTCTTTTTATTTGGCTGTGCTTGGGATTGTAGCCACGGCATTTTTAATGGTTAAGATGCGTGAAGAGCCACCTGTAGCGCCACCGTTGGTGGAGCCTGCGCGATCGCCTTATCAGGCTGCAGTGGCAGGTGTGGGTATGGTGGAGGCGATGAATGAGAATGTGAAGCTTGCGCCTTCAGTGGCAGGTGTGGTTTCTGAAGTGGCAGTGAAGGTGGGTCAACGAGTGGAGCAAGGAGAGCTTTTATTTAAAATTGATGATCGGGAAACTGTGGCGCGTTTGGTATTGGCGCGATCTCAATTGAAGTCAACTCAAGCGGCTTTGAAAACGGAACAAGTGGCTTTGGCGGATGCAAAAGATCGTTGGGAAAGAGCGGAACGTTTGGCGAAAGAGAAAGTGGTTTCGGAGGACGAGAAGTTGAGGCGTTATTTTGAGCAACAAGAAGCGGAAGCGCGTGTGGCGCGTTTGGAGGCAGATGTGGAGGCAGCTCAAGCGGAGATTCAAAAAATCGGAGTGGAATTGGAGTTGCATGAAGTGCGCGCGCCTCGTGATGGTCGTGTTTTGCAGGTGAATGTGAGGGCGGGAGAATTTGCGGGGACGAATCCTGAGGAACCCATGGCTATTTTGGGTAATGTAGAGGATCTTCAGGTGCGTGTGGATGTGGATGAGCAAAATGCGTTGTTAGTGCAACCAAATGCGCCAGCGACGGCTTATTTGCGAGGGATTGCGAGTGGACCATTGCCTTTGAAGTTTGTGAGGATTGAGCCTTATGTGGTTCCAAAACGATCCTTGACGGGTGATACGATGGAGCGAGTGGACACGCGGGTGCTGCAGGTCATTTATCAATTTGATCCTCCAGCAACTAATGTTTATGTGGGACAGTTGGTGGATGTTTATATTAAACGGGAGCCTTCGGGATGAAATTGGCTTTGGCACAGATTAATACTACGGTGGGGGATTTGGCGGGGAATGCGGAAAAGGTTTTAAAATTTTATCAGCAAGCCGTTTTGCAAGGAGCTGAATTGGTGGTTTTTCCTGAGTTGGCGTTGACGGGTTATCCGCCACAGGATTTGTTGTTGCATGAGGCGTTTCTTCAAAAGGCGGAGCAGACTTTGGCAGGATTGCAAAAAGCGATTGGTGAAGTGCCAGCTTTGGTTGGGACGATCAAAAAAAATGAGTCTCGTCCTGGGCGTCCGTTGTTTAATGCAGCCGTTTTATTGCAGGATGGTGATATTAAAAAAGTTTTTCACAAGCGATTATTGCCAACGTATGATGTTTTTGATGAGGATCGTTATTTTGAGCCGGGTAAAAGTTCAGATTATTTTGAGTGGCAAGGCAAGCGAGTTGGAGTGAGTATTTGTGAGGATATTTGGAATGACAAAGATTTTTGGAAGGATCGACGTTATGTGAAGGATCCGATTGAAGAGTTGAAGCAAAAGGGTTGTACGCTCATTGTTAATTTATCGGCTTCGCCTTGGCATTGGCAGAAGGAAAAGGTGCGTTATGAAATGTTGAAGACGGTGGCAAAGGGTGAAAAAATTTCGGTTGTATTGTGTAATTTGGTGGGAGGCAATGATCAGTTGGTGTTTGATGGACATAGTGTTTGTTTTAATGCTACGGGAGAATGTTTGGCACAAGCGAAAGGGTTTGAAGAGCAGTTGGTGATGGTGGATATGGAGCAGCGAACGGATGTCCAGTTAGGAGATGGATTGGAAAATTTGTTTCAAGCGTTGGTATTGGGCACGCGCGATTATGTGCAAAAGTGCGGATTTCAAAAAGTAGTCTTGGGGTTAAGCGGTGGGATTGATTCGGCGTTGGTGGCGGTGATAGCGGTTCATGCTTTGGGTGCAGAAAATGTGATGGGAGTTTCTTTACCGTCGCGCTTTTCGAGTGAGGGTAGCTTATCGGATGCGGAAATTTTGACTAAGAATTTAGGAATTATTTATAAGGTTATTCCGATTGAAGAGTCTTTTCAATCGGTGCAGAAACAATGTGCTAAGGTTTTTGAGGAATTGCCTTGGGATGTAACAGAAGAAAATATGCAGTCGCGTTTGCGAGGATTAATTTTAATGGCTTTGTCTAATAAGTTTCATTTTTTAGTCTTAACGACTGGCAATAAGTCGGAGTTGGCTGTGGGTTATTGCACGTTGTATGGAGATATGTGCGGAGCGCTTGCGGTGTTGGCGGATGTGCCCAAGACGAAGGTTTATGAGTTGGCGCGCTGGATTAATCGAGAAAAAGAGACGATTCCACAGGCTTCGATTACCAAGGCTCCGAGTGCAGAGTTGCGTCCCGATCAAACTGATCAAGACACTTTGCCTCCTTATGAGATTTTGGATGAGGTGTTAACGCGTTATGTGGAGCATAACCAGTCATTTGAAAATATGGTGCAAGCAGGATTAGAGCCCAACTTAGTAAAAAAGATTATGCGTTGGGTGACGATCAATGAATATAAACGTCAGCAAGCGGCGTTGGGGTTAAAGGTAACTTCGCGCGCGTTTGGACGTGGGCGTAGGATGCCGATTGCGCATCGGTTTCATGAGGTTTGAGCGGTTATTTTACCATTTTTTTTATTGTCATTATGGATCTTCGGGTCAAGCCCGAGGGTGATACGAGAGGGGACAAGGAATGATAATTAAGTAGGGTGAATTCTAGCTAGGTGATGGATTGTCCGGCGGTTCTGAAGTCGCTGCGGTAACAGGTTCTGTTATGGGGGATTGATTTTCCTGAGTATTTTCGATTTGGGTAATTTCTTCAGTAGTTCCGTGAGATTCTGTGGGTTGCTCTGGAATTTTATTTTCTTTTTCTTCAAGGACAGGCTTTGCTACTTCAGGTTTAGGTTTGGGTTTTTTTGCAAGTTCTAGTTGGCCATTGGCAAATTCGATGGCGTGACCTTGATGGATGAGCCAATGAAGATCGCGCAAAATATTAACTTCCTGAGGTGAGAGCTCTGAAGAATCTGCGGTAGTGGTTGAATTACTGTCAGCAATCAATGCGGTCAGGAGTTGATAGCGATTGGTGCGCGGATTATTTTGTATGAAATCGATGATTTGTTTGATATTTTCCGAGACGGGTGTTTGTTCAATATCAAGATATTGAGGGCGTGCAATGGAAACGTAGGTAATGTTTTTGTTGGCTTTGAAGAAACGGAGATTGTGTTTAGAGAACTCTTGGCTGAGTTGGTTGACTAGTTTGATGGGAAAACGGCGTTCTTGTTGTTCTGTGTTTTTGAGATGAGAAAATAAAATAGGAGAAAGTTTATTTTTTTCGATTTGCGTGAATTGATGAGAATTGTTTTTTTGAATTAATTCTGGCAGGTGGTGAATGCGAAAATGGGTTTCTACTTCTGTCCAATTTTTAAGTGGAGTGGTTTCGGCGCTTTTGAGGGGATGATATTCTAAATTAA
This sequence comes from Verrucomicrobiia bacterium, assembly GCA_019694135.1. Lineage (NCBI taxonomy): Bacteria > Pseudomonadati > Verrucomicrobiota > Verrucomicrobiia > Verrucomicrobiia bacterium. The sequence continues at coordinate 3,694 of JAIBCM010000003.1, forward strand.
AACTTAGGTTTTCAATCCATTGTTTGACTGTAGCTTCATCATGAACAGTTTTGATGCGATTTTTGAATTTTTCAAAAGGCATGTGGGAGAAACGTTCTGTGTAAAGTTTTCTTACTTTGTTGGGATAATCGTGATAGTTAGGGGGACCGAGTATCGTGCCGCTAAAGCCGCAAATTCCAATGCATGTAAAATTGCCTTTAGGTGGATCGATTGAGACTTTTTCCGTGCGATAGTAAGTTTCTAGTAACTGTTTCAGTAAATGTTTCAGCGCTTCTTCTTCGGTGAGCCATAATGAGTTGTCAGAGAGACAGTGAAATAGAAACAGCTCATTTTTTTCGGTTGTAATATGGAAATGGTAGCGCTCGGGCTTCTGTAAAATCATGCGCGCAATGTCGAACATGGGATAAGCACGGCCGGTAAGTTTGATTTGGCGTGTGAGAGATTGCACACCTTTTTCTTCGGGAATAAGATTAATTTTGATTCCTGGCAATGTTGCAGAAATATTTTCTCGGGAGTCTTGTTTTATCGATGGTTTGTTGAAGGAGAAAGGACGCTTAGAATTTTTGCTATGATGTTTTTCAGTTCGGTGATCTTTTTTAAAATTTTTATTACTTTGGTTTGAGCTATTCCATTTTTCGTTTCTTCTTTTTTCGGGCGAAGGATTTTTGGCTTCGTAATTGGCGTAACGATTAGGGTCTTCACTTTCTTTTGCCCAAGCTGGTAAAAAGTGGAGTGCAGTTAAGTCTAGTTCTGATGTTTCGGTCATAATCCTTCTGTTACGAATAGTTTTTTATGGAATTATTATGCTCGATTTATTTTTAAAGCCAAAAATTTTATGATCAATATCTAACTATAATCTAAATTGATTCAAAAGCAATGGAGTTAAAGCTTTTTTGCCTGGATAAAAGCATTAAGCATTAAATAACGTAAAAAAGTGGCATTAAGCAAAAAATCTAAGAATTTTGACATGTAACGATCTGTGCAGGAGATAGATAGAGTTTTACAGCCTGCTTTTTCAAGAAAAAAACTCATATGAAAAGGGTTTGTTGCGACAATGGCATCGTCGTCCGGCTGAAATTTTTTTCGAACGATAGGAGTCATTGTTTCGAAATGAATAGCCCCTGGATTTGTTTTAATTTGTTTCTTAAATTGTAAAATAGTTTTGAAGTTAAGCCATTTGCTTCGGAAGCCTCGCATTTTGGGATGATAATCACGAAAGCCAATGACACGGTAAAAATTAGGGCTAGATAGAACGATATGGCCACCTTTTTGTGTGACGCGTACGAGTTCGGTAATAAAAAGTTCGGGATTTTCGACATGTTCCAAAACGTTTAATGATCCTACGCTGGCAAAGAAATTATCTGGGAAAGGGAGTGTTTTCCCATCATAAAGCTGGCAAGGTAGATTGGATTGCTGGGCCATTTGAACACTTGTGGCAGAAACTTCAACTCCGCGGGCGTTGTAACCTCGTGCTTGAAGTTGGCTTACTACATAGCCAACGCCACATCCTATATCAAGAATGTGACCACTAACTGTTTTAGGACAAAGCGCATCAATATATTTTTTATAAAAATCCTTGTCCCATTCCGCTAAAAATTGGGTATAAGCTTCATTTTGATAGTAGATCTGTTGATGTTGCATGTTGAGATATTTGAATGAATAGGATATAGAAATTTTGGAGGAGTCACAATGGATAAAAAATTAAGACAATGAGGCAACTGGAATTACTTCGCTCATGAAAATTCTTTTTTGCACGCATGAACCCTTTTGGCCTTTGACGGGGGGTGGTACCTCCGGCACGTTGGCGGTGGTTAATGAGTTGAAACGTTTGGGTCATGAGGTGACGGTCATGGCGCCGGCGCACGCTTCGTGTGAGGAGATTGAAAGGCGCTGGGAGATCACGTTTATTCCTTTTAACCCTTTCTATATGCATCGAAATGCTTCATTGAGGACATTGCGTTATATATTGTATAGCTTGTTGTTTGTTCCCAAACTTCTTTTTTTTCTTCGGCAAAAAAAAGTCGATGTTTTAATTGGCAAGAATGTGGTTTTAACTCCAGCACTACGGGTAGCGGGAAGTTTATATGAGATTCCTAGTTTTGTGGTTACGACGGATCTTTTAACGTTATATTTTGGATTTTCGAAAGCTTTTTTTCAAAAATGGATGGCGCGTTTGATTGCTTTGGAGGCGTGGTTATTGAGTTGGCACGATCGAATTTTTATGATTTCGCCAGAAATGGCGGAGCGTGTGGAAAAGGAGCGACCTATTTTAGCTAAAAAAATTTGTGTGAATGGGGATGGCGTGGATTTATCTTTTTTTTGTCGGGAAAAAATTGATGTTAAAAAAATGGATGACGTTAGGAAACAATTTTGTGGAGAAGGATTGCTAGCGGTTTACCATGGCACGATTGAGCCACATCATGGGCAAGAAGAGTTGCTTGCGATTGTGCAACAAGCTTTAGCTGTCGAAACTTCTTTGCATTTTGTGATTATTGCCGGCGGTAAAGATTACAGTGCAGTCAAGCGAGAGTTAAAGCGGGATCGGGTGCATTGCTTAGATTTTATGAGTCAGGAAGCGTTACTACCTTATTTAGCGGCTGGGGATGTTGGATTTCTACCTTATCCTCCCGATCCTTCTACCAACATATTATATCCTTACAAATTTTTGGAGTATTATGCTCTAGGGTTGCCTGTGGTCAGTTTTCGGTTAAAAGCTTTATTTCGAATGTTTGAAAAAAAATCGGATGTGCGTTTTGCTGAGACAGTGAATGAATTTGCGGAAGCGCTGGTGGAGTTGGCGCGTCAAAAAAGACACCGGGAATGGGATGAAGATTTTTCGGACCATTTTTCTTGGCAAGCTGTGGTAAAACCGATTCATAACGCTTTGAAATATGCCTAAAGCCTTAATTGTGATTCCAACTTATAATGAGGCAGAAAATTTATCTGCTTTATGGGAACGACTTCCGCAAGTTTGTGGCGATTATGTTATCGATAAATTATTTGTGGATGATGCCTCACAAGATGGCACGCAGGAATGGATTAAAAGTCGGCCAGAGTTTAGTGCTTCCATATTTTTGTTAGAACGTGATAAAAAACTGGGATTGGGCACGGCTTATTTAGCGGGATTTGCTTGGGCGCTACAGAAAGAGTATGAGTTGGTTTTTGAAATGGATGCGGATTTATCGCATGATCCTACAATGATTCCGCATTTTATTGAGGCGATCAAAAAAGGGGGGGATGTGGTGTTAGGTTCACGTTATATTCATGGCGTGCGAGTGTTGAATTGGCCAATCTCGCGATTGTTATTAAGTTTGGGTGCCGCTAAGTATGTGAAGATGATTACGGGTATGCCTTTTAGTGATCCGACAGGAGGTTATAAATGTTTTCGTCGCTCTGTTTTGGAAACTTTGGATTTGAGCAAGGTTCGTTCTAATGGTTATGCGTTTCAAATTGAATTGACTTATTTAGCGTGGAAAAAAAAGTTTCGCATTATAGAGATTCCTATTGTTTTTGAGGAAAGACGCGCAGGCCAATCTAAGATGTCTTTCGCCATTGCTCGTGAAGCGATCTGGCAGGTGGTGCGTCTTAGGTTGCAGAATTTATTGGGGAGATAAGGTTTAATCACTTGGCTTAAGCCAAGGTTTTGCTAGAAAAATTTATTTTATGAAAAAAGACCAACAGGCGACGTCCGAAAATGAAATTAATAGACCATTTTTGAAGGTAGATCGTTTAACTGCGTTAGTGGCAGGGTTGATCGCTTTTATTGTTTATGTTTATACCTTGGCGCCGAATGTGACGTTGGAAGATTCGGGTGAATTTATTACGGCAGCGGTGCATTTGGGTGTGCCGCATCCTCCGGGTTATCCAACTTGGACCATTTTTTCTTATCTGGTTTCTAACTTGTTGCCTTTTGGTAATGTTGCGTGGCGGGTTAACTTAGTTTCTGCTATTTGTGGTGCGGCTGCAATCAGCTTTTTTGCCTTGTTGATGGTGCATTCGTTGCGCTGGATTTTAACGAGTATCTCTGGTGTTTCAGAGGATTTGGCTAAAAAAGTGGCTGTCATCGGAGCTTTGGTGGGAAGCAGTGTTTTGGCTTTTAGTGATGTGATGTGGAGTCAATCCGTGATTGCTGAGGTTTATACCTTAAACGCTTTTTTTCTGAGTTTGACTTTATTGTGTTTTTATCGCTGGGTCTTGAACCCTAAGCGAGAAAATTGGTTGGTAATGACAGCGTTGGTTTTGGCGTTGGGATTAACGAATCACCATACTTTGCTTTTTATTTTTCCAGCATTTTTTATTGGTGTGTGGTTTGTGCGTCGGGATTTTTTGCTTCTTTTTCTCGTTGCCATTTTGCTAACTGCCACATCGGTTTTGGCTTATTTTTGTTGGTTGTCTGCGGATGAACAATTAATCGAAGTAGGAAAAAGAGTGGGAATCATTGCTATTATCGCAAGTATTGTTTCGATTATTTTGTGTAAAACATTGGATCATTTTCATTTTTCCTGGAAATTTGTTGGGAAAATTTTTATTGCAACTTGGTTAGGGCTTAGCGTTTATGCTTATATGCCGTTTGCTTCGAAAACCAATCCGCCGATGAATTGGGGTTATGCGAGTGAGCGACAAGGTTTTTATCATGCCATTAATCGCGGGCAGTATGCCGATAATATGGCAGCTACGATCAAACGTTTTGTTGCGCCTTTGGTGGGGGTGCCGATCGAAGGTGCTGCTGGGCAGGGAGGAGCAACGCTGAGTCAGTTTGAGCGTATTGGGATTTTGCTAAAGGTATATTTTTTGAATCTGGCGAATAATATTTCCTGGCCGGTTTTGATTACGCCTCTATTTGTCTTTTTATTTATTATGCGGCTTTCCCATCGGGCGCCGCAATGGTTGGGATTTACGCTGGCAGCTTTTTTGTTCATGAGCGCTTTTCAAATGTTTATTATGAATGCGGGATTGGATAATCAATCGCAATGGGTAGGGAAAACTTTTCTTTTGCAAAGTCATTGTATTTTTACGATCTGGGTAGCGTATGGAGTGGCTTTTGCGTTGCTCTTTTTATTTTTAAGGGTACCTAAAATTGCGCCCTTAGGTTATGCTGTGGTTGCGTTGCCCTTGTTGCCATTTTTTATTAATTATGCGGAATGTGAGCAACGAAACCATTGGTTTGGGTGGATGTATGGCACCGATATGTTGCGAGATATGGATCGAGAGGCTGTGGTTTTTGGGGGAACCGATCCCGGACGGTTTGTGCCAACCTATACGATTTTTTGTGAGAGCACGCAAAATCCAAGATGGAAACGCGATCCGAGTTTTGATCGATCGGATTTGGCATTAATCACGCAGAATGCGCTCGCAGACGGCACTTACATGAAATACATCCGTTCACATTACGATGTGTCGCGACGCACGCATTACAATGCTTTTGAAAGATGGTTGGGGCGTGATGAAATGTATCCTAAAGATCCTTTGATTTTGCCTACAGACGAGGAAGTGCAACAGGCTTTTCAGAGTTATATGGAGCAGGCGGGTCAGGAATCGGAAGATGGCAAAATTACGGTTGAAGGGATTCAAGGGGTATTCGCGATTAATGGTCTCATTTCAAAAATGATTTTTGATAAAAACAAAGAAACCCGCGCTTTTTATATCGAAGAAAGTTTCCCGATGGATTGGTATTATCCTTATGCGACACCTTTTGGATTGTGTCTCAAAATTAATAAGGAACCCTTAAAACAAATTCCACAAGATGTGATTCAAAAAGATCGCGCTTATTGGGATGCTTACACAAAAAAGTTGGTGGAAAATCCGAAGTTTCGAGCGGATCGACCGGCTAAAATGTCTTTTTCCAAATTGCGTAGCTCGATTGGGAATGTTTATATGTATCGAAACTTGTTGGCCGAAGCAGAGTATGCTTATAAACAAGCTTTAGAAATGGCACCGGATAATGCGGAAGTTGTTTTTCGATTGGCCGATTTGTATGCAAATCAAAATCGTTTTTCTGAAGCTCAAATACTTGCAGATAACTTGAAAAAACTCGATCCCAACAATACGCAAATCGATGGATTGATTGAAAATCTGAAAGTTCGACAACAACAAGTTGGCCAGCGTGCTCAACTCGAGCAAGCCGTAAATCAAAGTAAGGGCGCTTTTCAACAAGGCTATGCGCTGCTCACTTTTTATCTTCAAATGAATGACCTGGCAGCAGCCAATCGTTTGATTGATCAACTTATGCCTTATGCGAATTATACGGCTGAGCAATGGCAACAGTTTGCGGAGGCTATGTTAGGCGCGGATCAAATTGATTCTTTTTTCAAAGTCTTAAAACGTTGGGAGATGGTCGATCCTAAAAATCCTGAGTTATCTTATGATTTAGGTGTTTTGTATGCCTCGAATGATCAAACAAAAGAAGCCATCCAAACTTTGGAAAAGGCAATTCGTTATGGAACGAGTGATCTAAAAAAAGAAATCCTTGAGGATGAACGTTTGCAAGAAATTCAAAAGTTGCCCGAATTTAAAAAAATGATTGAACAAACGAAACCTGAGAAAGAGTAATTGCATCGAAGGTTTTTATGAAATTGCCTTTCGAGCTCTTTCTGGCGTTACGTTACCTCAAGCCTAAACGCACTTTTGTTTCCATTATTACTGTTCTTTCTTTGTTGGGGGTCACATTGGGAGTGATGGTGTTAATTATCGTCATTTCCGTGATGAGCGGTTTTGAAAAAGATTTGCGGGAAAAAGTAATGGGATTTACGGCGCATATTACTATTACCAATTATGAAATTTTGAGAGATTATCAAAATATTTTGATTCGTGTGCAAAAAGATCCGGAAGTGGTAGGGGTGAGCCCTTTTGTTATGGGACCTGTTTTAGTGAATTTCCAAGAGAGAATTTCCACACCGGCAATTCGCGGTATTGATCCTGCGCGTGAAGAGTCGGTGATTGGATTAAAGCATTTTATTGTAGCGGGAGAATTCTTTTTGGAAGGGGAATCAGTAATTATTGGTGATCAATATGCGGAAAAAAATAAAATCGAAGTAGGTGATAAAATTCTTATTTTTTCGCCGCGTCATATTGAAGAGTTTCGTCGCGCTGCGAAAACGGGCAAGCAAGAGACAACGTTGCCAACAGAGTTATTAGTGACAGGCATTTTTTCGACAGGGATGTATGATTACGATGCGAATTTTATTTTAACTTCTTTGGAAACGGCTCAGGAAATGTATGGGTTAGGAGATGGAGTGCATGGCATTGCGGTTCGTTTAAAAGATCCTTTGAAGGCTCCCGAGGTTAAGAATCGTTTGAATCAGCAATTAAAAGCGCCGATTCGGGCTTACACGTGGATGGATCTCAATCGTCAACTCTTTAGTGCGATTGCCGTGGAAAGAAATGTGATGTTTTTTTTGTTACTTTTCATTGTGGTGGTCGCGGCGTTTGGGTTAACCAGTACGCTTATTACGATTACGGTTCAAAAGTCGCGAGAAATTGGTGTTTTGAAAGCGTTGGGCGCTAAGGAATATCAAATTCTTTGGGTTTTTCTTTCTCACGGTTTGGTAGTGGGTGTTCTTGGAAGTTTGTTGGGTTTGGGAAGTGGCTTATTGTTGTTACGTTTTCGAAATTCGGTGGCGCAATTTTTATCGCAAGCATTTGGGATCGAGATTTTTCCTGACGAAATTTACCAATTTAGCAGTATTCCTGCACAAATTAATGAACATAGTATTGTGGTTATTTGTTTGTCGGCGGTTGTGATTTGTGTGTTGGCAGCATTGATTCCTGCTTGGAGTGCGGCACGTTTGCAGCCCGCGCGCGCGTTGCGTTATGAATGATGAATTATGAAATCATTTGAAGCCAAAAATATTAAAAAAACGTTTACGCTCGGGCATAATCAAATAGGTGTTTTGTCGTCGGTGACTTATTCTTTTTTGCAAGGTCAGCTCACCACAATTCAAGGGGCTTCCGGGACGGGCAAAACAACTTTGTTGCAAATTCTGGGTGGTTTGGAAAAACCGGATGAAGGCGAAGTGTTGTTGGATAATCAATCACTTTATCGCTTAGGAAAAAATGCTTTGAGTGAGTTAAGAAATCGTCGTATTGGGTTTATTTTTCAATTTTATTATTTATTGCCGGAATTGTCCGCTTTGGAAAATGTGATGTTGGCAGCGATGATTGGAGGGAAAGGGGCTAAAGAGCGGGCGCATTTGCTTTTGGATCAAGTTGGCTTGAGTCATCGCATGGAACATCGCCCCTCAGAGCTTTCAGGGGGCGAACAGCAGCGTGTGGCGATCGCGCGCGCTTTGATGAATCAGCCGGATTTGATTTTAGCAGATGAACCGACGGGTAATCTGGATGTGCAAACGGGCAAGCGGGTGCTTGATTTATTACTTGATTTACAACAAAGAGAAGGGTTGACTGCTGTGCTCGTGACTCATGATGGCGGAATCGCTGCGTGCGGCACACAACAATTACAATTAAAAGATGGGCAGTTGGTGAAGTTATGAAGGTTTATATTGATGGACAGCTCTATGAAAAAGCCGAGGCAAAAATTTCAGTTTTTGACCACGGTTTGCTTTATGGCGATGGCATTTTTGAAGGCATTCGCATTTATAATAAACGCGTCTTCAAATTGGATGAGCATTTAGATCGACTTTTTGATTCTGCGAAAGCGATTTTGCTTACGATTCCGATGAGTTATGAGGATTTGCGTCAAGCAACTCTCGATACTTGTAAGGCGAATGGCTTGACAAATGGTTATATTCGCCTGCTTGTAACGCGCGGTGTGGGATCCTTGGGGTTAGGTCCTGATAAATGTGACAAGGCTTCGGTGATTATCATTGCCGATAATATCGAGCTTTATCCGGAGAAGTATTATAACACGGGACTGCGTGTGGTGACCGCACCTTCGCGTCGTATTTCTCCTGGCGCATTTAGTCCGGCTATTAAATCGTTAAATTATTTGAATAATGTTTTAGCCAGAATCGAAGCTTATACCGCTAACGCTCAAGAAGTGGTAATGCTCAATGATCAAGGTTATGTTGCGGAAGGTTCCGGGGATAACATATTTATTTTGAAAAAAGGAAAGCTCTTTACCCCGCCGATTTATGCTGGTGCATTAGGCGGGATCACTCGACTAGTGATTTTTGACATCGCTAAAGAGATGAATCTTCCGTTGGTCGAAACGAATTTGACGCGCTACGACTTATTTGTTTCGGAGGAATTTTTCTTAACCGGAACGGGAGCCGAAGTGGTGCCCGTGGTAGAAATCGACAGTCGCGTGATTGGTGATGGTAAACCAGGTAAGGTAACGGGTGAAATCATACGCCGCTTCCGCGAGTTGACCCAATCTTCTGGAACACCTATAGTATAAATCATGGGCAAAAGTCAAAGACCACCAGGATGTGAAGGGTGTACAGAGCCTGCAACGATTCATCTTACTCAGATCGTTAACGGCGTCATGCACAAGGTGGACCTTTGCGCAAAATGTCCGAATGCTAAAAATATTGATGACCCTACGGGTTTTTCTTTAGCGGATCAGTTGCTGGGATTGGGAGCCAGTGAACAAATTGATTCTAAGGGTGAAGAGTTGATTTGTCCGCAATGTGGTTTTACGCAACCGGATTTTAAGAAGTTAGGTCGATTGGGTTGTCCAAAATGTTACGACACTTTTTCCGAAGGTTTGGCAGCTTTGCTCAAGAACATGCATCGCGGAGTGCAGCATAAAGGGAAAATTCCGAAGAATTTTAAAGAAAAACAGCACATCAAAGATAAATTGGCAGCGTTGCAAGGAGATTTGAGGAAGGCTGTGATCAATGAAAATTTTGAAACAGCAGCTTCGTTGCGTGATCAGATTCGCGCTTTAGAAGCGCAACTCTCTTAAAAGCTTGGTAATGTTATGAAAGTTTCTCTCGAATGGCTGTCGGATTTTGTCGAAATTACCTTGCCAGAAAATGAGCTGGTCGATGCGATTACGATGACGGGCATCGAAGTTGAAAACGTCACGCATATTGGAGGAAATTTGGATCATGTTGTCGTTGCAGAAATTTTAAGCTCCGAAAAACATCCTTCAGCTGATCGGTTGAGCGTTTGTCAAGTTTCGATCGGTTCGGAAACGCGTCAGATTGTTTGTGGCGCAAAAAATTATCGGATTGGAGACAAAGTCCCTTTGGCTTTACCCGGAGCGATTTTGCCGGGAAATTTTAAGATTAAAGAATCCAAGTTGCGAGGTGAACTTTCTCAAGGAATGATGTGTTCAGCCAAGGAGTTGGAATTGGCTGGAGACTCGGAAGGGCTTCTTATTTTAGATGGCGAGACAAAACCTGGAACACCATTAAAAGAGATTTTTAAATCTGTAACCGTGTTGGATTTGGAAATTACACCGAATCGGCCGGATTTATTGAGTTATTACGGGTTAGCACGTGAGTTGGTGACGTTGGGATTGGCGCAGTGGCAACCGGCTTATCAAAAGATTGAGAACACTACTTCGCCAGATTTACCGGAGTTGGATTTTTCGGTGAATGCAAATTGTTCTTGTTATTCTTTAACGGCGTTTGACGAAATTCAAGTAACAAGCAGTCCAGAAAAAATTAAACAACGCTTAGAAACCGCAGGATTAAGAGCAATCAATCACGCGGTGGATATGACCAACTATCTTATGTTAGAATGGGGGCATCCGATGCACGTTTTTGATCGTGATAAGCTTTCGTTAAAACAAGGTTTGCACGTTCGATTTGCCAAGCCAGGTGAAAAATTGTTGGCTTTAGATCATCGGGAATATGTTTTAACAGAAAACGATATGGTGATTGCCGACGATAACGGAGTCGTTGCCATTGCGGGAGTAATTGGAGGAGAGGCGACGGCAGTGACAACGGATACAAAACGAATTTTATTGGAAGTGGCTTGTTTTACTCCTTCTTTAGTTCGTGCGACAAGTCGTCGATTAAATTTATCAACGGATTCTTCTTATCGTTTTGAACGAGGTGTAGATGCCGCGACAGTGTTGAAGGCAAGGAATCAAGCGGTGCATTATTTAATGGGGTCAACTAAACCCGTTGCACAAACGGCAGTAGGGCATTTTGATGGCAAACGTCATCCCATTGCTTTGCGATGGAATCGAGTGGATTCGGTTTTAGGAATTTTTGCACCACGCGAAGAAATTAAACAAGCTTTGCAATCATTAGGTAGCAAACTGAAAAAAGAGTCGGAGGAAGCGGTAGAATGGTTGACTCCAAGCTGGCGACCGGATTTAGAGCGAGAAATTGATTTAATCGAAGAAACTTCTCGAACCATTGGTTTGGATCGGATTCCTTCACGCATCCAATTTCAACCTTCTTATCAAAGTGAGCGAGATCAAGATTACGATCGCTTGGCCGATTTAAAACAACAGTTAATTGGACTGGGATTTTTTGAAGTGGTAACAAGTCCGTTGAGTCAGGATAAACAAGATGAAATTGAAATAGCCAATCCCATGACTTCCGATCAAACCCATCTTCGCGCTTCTTTGAAAAGTCAGTTATTGCGAGTGGCTGTGGAAAATTGGAATCATGGCAATAAAAGTTTACGTTTGTTTGAAATTGCTAAAGTTTTTTCATTCTCATCTTCGTCGCAAGGAGAAAGTTGGCATCTTGGTTTGCTGCTATCGGGTAATCGCACTCCGCTAAATTGGCGAGATAAAGAAGAGGGTGTTGACTATTTTGATCTAAAAGGAGTTTTAGAATCCTTGAAATTGCCGCAAGTTAATTTGCAAATTTTAGCACCAAAAGAATTAAAAGCACTGGGAATCAAGCAGCCGGTTTATTATGCGGAAATCTCCTTGGAAAATTGGTTGAAAACTTCTTCTGTGAAACATTTTAAACCATGGCCGATTTATCCCTCAAGTTTACGGGATATTGCGTTGGTAGTGCAAAAAAAAGTGAATGCACAAATGGTGCAAGATGTTTTTGCCGCATTCCAAAATTCCTATTTTCAAGAAGCTATTTTATTTGATGTTTATCAGGATGAAACCGGGAAAAAATTATCGACTGATCTCAAGTCAATGGCTTATTCTATTCGGTATCAATCCTCTGAAAAAACGTTGACTGATGTTGAGGTGAATCAAGCTCACGACCGATTAAAACAGTTTTTGAAAGAAAAATTGAATTGCGAATTTAGAGAATAGCTGGCATTTGCTTCTTGGTGAATCGCGCGGCAAATTGAAAATGGTATGAAATATAAGGTTGGCATTGTTTGTTCTCAATATAATGCAGAATATACAGATGGTTTATTAGCTTCGGCTGAAAAAGAGTTGATTCAACATGAAGTGAAAGTGTTGCGTGTGCCGGGGGCTTTTGAAATTCCATTTGTTTTGGCTAAGTTGGCTAAGAAGAAGTATGATGCGTTGATTGCTTTGGGATTAATTTGGCAGGGGCAAACGGATCATGCGCGATTGATTGCTGAAGAATGTGCACGAGCGTGCATGACGATTGGTTTGCAGTATGAAGTGCCGGTTATTTTTGAAGTGTTGACTGTGCAAAATGCTGCTCAAGCGCGCGCTCGTTGTTGCGGTAAAAAAATGAATCGTGGTGCAGAAGCTGCTCGCACGGCTTTAGCGATGGCGCAGTTGAATGTGTAAATTATGAAAAAACGTCGTTTAGCTAGGGAATATGCGGTTCAGTTTCTTTATCAATGGGGAATTTTTGCTGAGGATTTGGAAAAACGGTTGGCCGATTTTTGGGAGCGACAAACCGTGGATCCCAAAGTGAAAGAGTTTGCTCAAGGTTTGATTCGCGGAGTGATTGAAAAAGAAGCGGAGTTGGATGCGTTAATTATTCAGTTTGCTGAGAATTGGGCGTTGGATCGCATTGCGGTAATGGATAGAAATGTGTTGCGTTTGGGGTTGTATGAAATGAAGTATCGTGAAGATATTCCGCCGGTTGTTTCTATTAATGAAGCGATTGAGTTGGCAAAGAAATTTGGAACGGACGATTCAGGAAAGTTTGTGAACGGAATTTTGGATCGGTTTCGTGAAGATTTATTGCGACCGGCTCGGAGCGCGGTTAAAAAGTAGTATGTGAGATAGATCATGTTAGGGTTTTTTAAAAAAGTTGCAGCTCAAGTTTCTGGTAAAACTCCAAATTGGGAGGAGATTGAGGCGGAGCTCATTCAAGCGGATTTTGGTGCGAAGTTTGCTATTCATTTTGTAGAAAATTTAAAAGAGCAACAAAGTTTTTGGAGCGGAAATGATGCGATTAGTGCGACGCGACAAGAAATTAAAAAACTGTTGCATAACTCGACATCACGATCCTTGCAAAAGCCCATGCACGTGATTGTGCTGGTTGGTGTCAATGGCGTTGGCAAAACTACGTCAGCTGCGAAATTGGCACAATACTATCAGCAAAAAGGGAATCGAATTCGTTTGGTAGCGGGTGACACGTTTCGAGCCGCTGCGATCGAGCAGTTAAAGTTATGGGGCGAAAAAATTGGTGTACCGGTGACGGCAGGAAATTATGGTGGTGATTCTGCGGCACTCGCTTTTAGTGGTTATCAAGAAGCGCAGAAAGAGGGCGCAAACATTTTAATTATTGATACAGCGGGACGTCAGCATACAAAGGCGAATCTCATGCAAGAATTGGCTAAGTTAATTCGCGTTTTGAAGAAAGCGGCTCCCGATGCTCCTCATGAGACGCTATTGGTGATTGATGCTGCGACGGGATCGAACGCTTTGAATCAAGCGAGAGAATTTCAAAAGCATGTGCCATTGAGTGGTGTGATTGCCACTAAGATGGATGGTGCCGGCACGGGAGGAAGTTTGGTTGGAATCGCTTCTGAATGCCAATTGCAGCCGTTATGGATGGGTGTGGGAGAGAAGGCGGAGGATTTTCTTCCGTTTGATGTGGAGCGTTATTTAGAAAAAATTTTGGGCTCGTGAATGAGATTGTTCAATTCGAAGACATTCTTTCGCCGATAGAGTGGAAGAATGTTTTTTCTTTATCTCAACCGGTTCATATAGATTTGGGGGCTGGAGATGGAGGATTTGCCGTGGCATTGGCTCAACAGAATTCTCATATTAATGTTTTAGCAGTGGAACGTCTTAAAGGGAGAGCAGAAAAAATTGCTAAAAAAATCAAACATTTTCATTTGGAAAATTTGCGCGTGTTACGATTGGAAACATCGTATTTTTTATCTTATTTGGTGCCATCTAATTCGGTGGCTGTGATTCATGTGATGCATCCCGATCCGTGGCCGAAACGCAAACAACAAAAAAATCGTTTATTTCAATCTGATTTTATTTTTCATTGTGCTCGGGTGTTAGAAACAGGAGGGGAGTTGCGTTTGACTTTGGATCATCCGGGTTATTTTTTGGAAATTATTCGAGTTATGAAAACGAGTCATGATTTTGAGGGTTGCTTTTGGAAGCCGGATCCGAATTATCCCAAATCTGATTTTGAAAAGCAGTTTTTGGATGAAGGTAAAGTGGTTATTCGTCAAGCGTGGAGGAAAAGCTGTTAGCTATCAGTTTCCAGTAAGAGAGTTGATAAAGTTTTTTTCAATAAATCAATGCCCATTTCTGCATTAGCTGAAATAGGAATGATTTTATGGCGAAAACTTTTTTTGAATGCTTTCAAATTTTCGGGCGCTACGGGTAAATCCATTTTATTAGCAGCAATAAGAAAGGGACGCTTCGCAAGGTCGGCTCGAAAGAGTTTGAGTTCTTTTCGAAGTTGTTGAAAATCTTTTTTCGGATCTCTACCTTCGCTGCCGGCCATGTCTAAAACAAAGAGAAAAGCTTTGCAACGTTCGATGTGGCGCAAAAAGTCGTGTCCTAATCCAACTCCTTTGTGTGCGCCCTCGACTAAACCAGGAATGTCGGCTACGGTGAAACGTTGGTATTTGGGGAGTTCGACAACGCCAAGGTTAGGAGTTAAGGTGGTGAAAGGGTAGGAAGCAATTTTCGGTTGTGCTGCGGAAATTTTAGAAAGCAAGGTGGATTTGCCGGCATTGGGATAGCCGACTAGACCTATGTCAGCAATGGTTTTCATTTCCAAAAGGAAACGGCCTTCTTCTCCTGGAAAGCCTTCTTCGCAACGTCGCGGAGCTCGATTGGTGGAGGATTTGAAGTGGATATTGCCTCGACCGCCTCGACCACCTTGGCATAAAATGTAAGAGGTGTGGGGGATAGTCAAATCGGCCACTAAAGGGTAGATGCGTTTTGTTTCATCCCGTTTGGGTGAACGCAAAGGTTCGTGCAGGGATTCGTCGGGTAGTCGATAAACTACAGTGCCAACGGGAACTTTGTAAATTTGATCGACAGCCGCTTTGCCGTAGCATTGTTTTCCCATACCATGCTGGCCGTGTTTGGCTTTGAGGATGGGTTGAAATTTGAATTCCACCAGATTGTTTACATTGGGATCGACGTAAAGAACAATATCGCCTCCTTTACCTCCGTCACCTCCATCAGGACCACCCCGTGGGACATATTTTTCACGACGAAAACTGGAGCAGCCATTGCCACCATCGCCAGCTTTAGCGTGAATGATGATTTGGTCGACGAACATATTTTTAGTGAGAAGTTAATTTAGAAAACGAATATCGGGAAGTTGACGATAATAACCGTCATAATCCAAGCCGTAGCCAAAAACAAATTCATTTCCAATTTCAAAGCCGGCCCATTTAGCGGTAATGGGGCGTTGACGTTTTTTCTTTTTTTTCAGCAAAACACAAATTTTCACGTCGCGTGCGCCAAGCTCTATTAATCTTTTTTTTACACTGGAAAGGGTAAGGCCGGTGTCGAGAATGTCGTCCACAATGAGCACGTGTTTTCCTTTAAAATTGCCAAACCCTTCTTTTAATCCTTCGATTTTTCCTGTGCTTTGACGATGACCCGTGGGATAGCTGCGAAGTCGCCAGCATTCAATTTCAAGTCGATCAGGAAGATGACGTAACAAATCAACAAGAAAAAATAAGCTACCGTTTAAAAGACCAAGAATAACAAGATCTTTCTTGTGATAATGATCACGAATTTCGCGCGCGAGTTGCTTAGTGCGTTTTTGAATGCGATTTTGCGAGATTAAGATTGGGTGAGTCGCCATGTTTTTTTCTGAATTTTTTCTATGGCTTTAGCCATTTTTTCGCCCCAAGCTGTATTTTTACCTAGCGCAAGACCTTTTTCCCAAGCTTCTTTAGCATCCAAAGTGGCACGTGATTTTAAAAGAGCAACTCCGGCATTGTAATAAATGGCTTGCTGTGTCGCTGTATTAAATTCGGTGGCTAATTGTGGATCATTTTCAAATTGACGAAAAATATATTGAAAGTCAGCACGCGCATTATCGCGACGATTGAAAATTCGGGGCAGTTGAGAATTATTCATCGCGCGCACTAGTCGTACGGCTACATCATGAGGAGCGGCATCAACAGCATCATCCATCATTTTAAGTCCACCAGTAAAATATTTCCATTTTTTGATACCTGGCAATGCTTTGCTGCTTTTAATCGTTAACAAGCTTCCGAGATAAGCTCGCAACAATTGATTATCGGGCGATTGAAGCAAGGCCTGATTTATCACTTCTTCGGCTTTTTGGACGTCCTTTGAGTTTCCGTTTAAAGCTTGGTCATGAAGCGACACCACTTTTTGGATTAGCGGATCTGTGAAAACAGTTTCTCCACAAAGCGAAAAACTAAACAGGAGCATTAAAAACATCGTTCGAAATATAAACATAGGAGAGGGTTAAGTTTTTATTAGCTTTGCATAGTTGTCAATCTTACTCATGAAAAATCTTTACTATATTCTAATTTTTATTATATTTTTACCTTATGGCTGGAGGCGTTAAAGAACATCCGGTATGGGCTGAGGCTGAAAAGTTAGATGCTAGCCCAAAAAATTTGAGTGTTTGGGATGTATTAAAAGCAACAACTCAAAAACAAAAAGTTTCTCATCCTTCGTCTTATCCCACTATGGATGATGCGGCAAAAGCTGCGATGGGACAAATTTATAAACCTTCTTTAGATAGCTGTGTTGAATATGGCGCTATCGTTTATCAAAATAAAGATGGAACTTATAGTTTTACATCTCCCATTAAAAGCGATGTGGAAAATTGGGACTCTATTAATTTAACTAAAGAGTTCGATAAAGTGCCACCAGGAGCGAAAGCGGTGGCGAATGTTCATAGCCACGCTTGTGATAAACCCACACATGAAAACGAAAGATTTTCAAGTCGAGATATAGAAAATAGTCATGAACGAAGAGGGTTGCTTACGGGTTATATGGTTACTCCAAGTGGGGCAATGTATAAATATGATCCCCAAGAACAGGCAATTCGTTGTATGGGAGATTTAGAACCCAAAATCGGTCCAGCACCTGATGAAATTCCACATCAGTGTCCCGTGGAAAAAAGAACATATGAATCTCCTTGGTCTATGACCGTATAATTAAGTTAGGGTCTTGATTAACATTTCCATCGACTAAACCAAGCTGGCACTTTGCCGTCGGGGCCTAAAGGTTTAAGGAGAATGGGTTTTTTATTGAAACCTTGTTCACAATGGTTGATGACAACATGGAATTTTTTCAAGTTGCGTAGCTCGTAAGGTTCATACCAATATTTATCTTCTTCTGAGCGATTGACGGATTGTCCGCCCTTTCCACCGCCACGATTATAAGAACGCTTCCAAAACTTGCGTTTACCCAATAAATCAGACAAGAATTTAGCTGTGTCTTCATCAGCCGCAGTGAACATAACAACGTTGGATAAATTAAGTGCAAGCACTTTTCCTTTTTTCTCATCTTTGAGTGGAGGGAGTAGGGAAGTATAAGATTGGGTCGCGAAAACAGCTGTGCATTTGGCTTCACGAATAACGCCAAGGGTGTCATGATCGCTCACACCATCTTCAGAAGCGGTGATGATTTGTTGCGCTTCATCTGCCCAAAGAATGAGCATATTATGATTTTTACGCTTTTCTGCGGGTTGATCGAAGCGACGAACGGCATGATTGTAGTAAGCCAGTTTTAACAAGGTATTAATATACTTTCGTTCCGTTGCATATTTTTGAGGAATGGAGACGCAAACAATTTTGCCTTCATCCAAAGCATCTAAATGAAAGGTGTCTTCTTGAGGACAAAAAATTTCTGCGATGATGGGATCGGTAAAAAATTTCAAATAGTTGAAAATCGTTCCACGAATACCGGACAAAGTTTCCGGTGGCATAGTTTTAAATTTCTGCACGAAATGCACAACGACATCTTCGGCTTCCAGCGGAAATTTTCCTTGTTTATGAAGTCGGGCGGCTTCCGCAAGAACATCATCCAGCTCTTGCGGATCGGTCAAAAGCATGAAAGTATTTTTTAACGTGACGGGATAACCTGCCGCATCGAGCAAACGAAATCCCATTTCTACGTTGATAAGAGTTTGAGTTTTGAAAAAGGCTTGGCCTTCGGATTGCCCCAAACTTTCTGCGACGTTACAAATATTTTTTGCATGAGTGGAGTAGGGAATAGTTTTATCGGAAAGTGGGTTCCAAGTGTATTTGGGCTTCCAATCGGGTGGGGCATGGTCGGGACGACATTGTAATAAAATCGTGTCTTTTTCACGCCCCATATGTTTCATCATGTCCATAAGAATTTCCCAAAAAAGCCCTTTTTGATCGACACAAACTCCGCCCCAATTGGGAACATTTTTTGTGACTTGATACATGATATTCATGATGGCGGATTGGGTTTTGCCGCAACCCGTTTTTCCAGGAATAAACCAGCCTCGACAAAAGTTGTTCATGTCCCATTTAAAACGATCAAGTTGACAGACAATGTTGGAATTTTTTTTGCTGCCACCCCCACTACTATTCCCTCCACCTTTTTTTGAATCAATCATCATTTTAAGGCCGGTCCAAAAGAGCCATGCAGCCATTGGCAAAAAAAGCCAAGAGGCCAGACCTACTACAGGGATGTCATGAAAAAACCAAAAGAGACAAAGACTTAAAACGCTTGCGATAAAATAAATAAGGATCATGTGAAAGAGTGAAAATTACGCGGCAGCTAAATCAGTTTGATCTTCCTCTTCTTGAAGTGAATCGGCAACGGTGGTTGTTTTTAGTACAAGTTTTTCGTTACCTGGATCAACATCCACAATGCAAGTACCTTCTAAATTATCCTGTATAAGACCTTTGACAATGGCGTCTTGCACAAAACGTTCGACGGTATTACGCATAGGACGAGCACCGAGAAAACGATCGTATCCTTTACGAATTAAAAATTCCAAAGCTTCTTTAGAAAGTTCTAAGTCGTAACCTAAAGTTTTGAGACGAGCCAATTCCTTATGAGCTACCAAAGTGGCAATTTCGCGTTGTACTTCATAAGTGAGACGCAAGAAAACAATACGATCGGTAATACGAGCAACAAATTCTGGACGCAAAGTTTGTTCGACTTTTCGTAGCACAGTTCGCTCAATTGTGGCAGGGGAGGAATGTTCCATGCGCATCGATTCCGCCGCTCCAATATTGGAAGTTAAAATAACATAAAAATTACTAAGAGAATGGGTGACGCCATCGGATGTCGTAATACGTGCGGCATCTAGAATTTGAAGGAAAAGATCGAGCACCAAGGGATGCGCTTTTTCCATTTCGTCGAAAAGAATCGTGCCTCGATCGTGTTTCGATAGGATGCGGCCTAATAAGCCATTATCTGTACTCGATTGCCCTAGTAAAAGTCCCACAGAGGATTGATTTTGAAATTCGGACATATCGAATCGGAAAAGTTTTCCTTCACCGAAAAGATAGTTAGAGAAAGTAAGAGTGATTTCCGTTTTTCCTGTGCCCGTTGGACCTACGAATAAAAAGGAACCACGAGGTCGGGAAGGATGAGCGAGATTGAGCTCCCCTCGTTTGAGTACGGAGACAACACGTGGGATGACGTGGTCTTGTCCTTTGATATGAAAATGTAAATGACTCTCCAAATCCCTTAATTTTTCCAAAGGCGTATGGAATTGGCGAAGAGACGAGTTGTTAGAAAATTGTGACATAATTAAAATTGCAATATTATTTTTATAATTTTACAATCTAAACCTAAAAATTTCTTTTGACAAATTTAATTTACATGGATAATTATAAATCAAAATATTAAACTCTTTAACATAACTTAAAGGAAAAACTGTAAAACTATGAAAAATACAAAAACGTTAATTAGACAATCTGTAAACTGGACACAACGTAATGCATTATTTTTAGCGATTATGTTGTTGCCTTCACTCTCACGAGCAGCAGGTGGAGACATTACTACTTTCACTGATGGCTTTAAAACCGCATTGAAAATTGTTTTCATGTTCGGCTTTGTTTGGGGTGTGATCAAAATTTGGCAAGGTGCTAGTGCTATTGCTAAGGGTGATCCAGATGGTAAAGCAGGTATTATTGCTGGTCTTATTATTGCAGGTGCTGGTGCAGTTATGACTGCTTTCTTCAGCCTCTTTGGTAATGACTCAGCTGCTTTAACAGTTGATTAAAAGAGTTTTATGGATCAGCTGAGGTTTACCGATACGAACTCAGCCGATGACTCTCAAGGAGGAGCGTTCGGGCTGGATGGTAATCAATATTTAGTGATTATTATCTCTGCTATAGCTGGGATTGGCATTGTTTTGCTTCTATTTACTGGCATGCATATGGGATTGGGTGTCAGTGCAGTTATGGGAGCTTTACCTGTCGTGATTGCCACGTCTTATATTATCTTTTTTAAGCGTGGCAAACCTGCTGGTTATGATATGGATCTTTTCGAAACCAATATTGTAGGAAAAGATTTTGCTTTTAATCCTCGAGCCAAACGCTCACCTCTTATACAATCCTCGACTTCTGAGATTAGAAAGTTATGAGACACGCCAAGGCGCCAGACGGTTTTTTTTGTAAAGACCTGATTGTTTATGGAGACATGCAAAAAGAATCGCTGGTGGCAAAAGGCTATTATATCGAAGCACCTGATCTTCATAATGTTAGTGTAGAACAAGCTAACGAGTTTCATGATAAAGTTCGGGTTTTTTTAGGATCGCTTAACGAAAAACAACGCGTTCAATTCCAATGGACGTGTAATTCTGATTATCGTACAGAGCTTAATCGTTATTACGAAGAGACAAAAAAGTGTGAAGATCCTGGAGTTCGTGCCATTCGACACGAGCGTTATTTGCGCTATTGGCGTCGTATGCAACAACGGACGTTACGTCGCGAACAATTAGCGATTTTTATTTCCCAAAGAATTGATGCAGCTTTGCCAGGGGTAAGAACCCGAAAATCTATCGAGGCTTCTATTGCCAAAACCTTGGATCAAATTAATCACGATTTTGAAGAATTAAGTGGAGTTATGCGGGCGATTTTTGGCGCAGGCACTCGCATCCAGGTAATGAATGATGTGGATCATTACGAGTATTTTAAACGTTTCTTAAATCCAACTTTAGCAGATCGCTATGATATCGATTTTGCAGGTCAATTTTCTCCTCAATATAGCATTCAAGAACTCTGTTGGGATAGTGGAGGTGTAGGATTGCCTTACGGTTTTTACATGGATGGAAATTATCATGCCATGTTTGTGATGAAACGTTGGCCCCAGCGAACTTATCCCGGTTTGATTCATCGTCTCACAGCGCTACCACTTTTGGATTATCAAATTACGGTCAACGTGAATCCTATGAACATCCGTAAGGAAATCGATCAGGAACAAAAGAAATATGATCGCGTCATGGGAGATTATCAAGAAGAAGGGAAAATTCAGTATTTGACTGCGCTTGAGAAAAAGAAAACCAAGATTGCTAATTTAGCAATGGGTTTTACTTTTCCTTTTCAAGTGCAATTTGCTATTCGAGTATGGGATGCGACAGAAACGGGTTTACAAAGCAAATGCGCGGCAATTAAAAATGCTGTTTCTAACATGAATAGCGCACAGCTTTATGAAGAAGCGTTGCCAGCATCAAGTCGTAAAGTATTTTATTCCACTTGGCCCGGTTGGACAGAAACCAGCTATCGCTTTAAATATCTTTATGCTGAGGACTCTTATTTATCTGATTTGTTACCCATTTCTTCAACCTTCGTAGGACATATTGCTGACGCTGAAGCCATTTACGATGGATTAAATGGAAACTTGGTCGGAATGAAAACCTTTGTCGGTAGTACGCCTCAACACACAGTGCTTTTAGGAATGTCTGGGGCGGGTAAATCGGAATTTATTAAAGATCTGCTCTGGCAAACCGCGCTTTATTATGACTACACCGTTATTATTGAGGAAGGATTAAGTTACAAACCTCTGACTGAAGGACTGGGTGAAACGCCTATTTTAGTTCATCCGGATGGCGAGTTAATTATTAATTATCTCGACACTCAAGGTTTGCCGCTTAATCAACTTCACCTGGCAACCGCTGTTGCTTTGCTTTCCAAGATGATCGGAGAATCACAAGATTTGGAAAAACAGCAACTTCGTCAGGCGCAAATTGGACAATATATTAGCCAGCTTTATCAAGACCGCTTTAATGATTGGGTTCGCTTACATCCAGAACAATTGCCGGAAGTTCAAAGATTGGCTTGTGCCACTCATAATTGGCGAATCAAAAAAATGGAAATGGGCACAACCCAGCTTGAAGCTTTTACTGATCTCAAAGAGCGCATGAATCGAAACGACGATGAAGCACTTTCTTTTTATCATTCCATATCCGAAGAGGAGATTACCAAGTTTAGTAAAGAACCCTTAACAGCAGCGGTGGTGGAAAAGACAGCCTATGCCTTTTTCAAAGCTCATGAATATCCTACCCATTCGGCTTTAACCGACATGATGTTTTTCTCGCGAATGCCTGAACATAAAAAGGATGAAATCGACCAAATCGCTACTTTGCTCACGGCTTGGTCGGCCACAGGCCAATATGGAAAGCTTTTTGATGGTATTACCAATGTTTCCCTTACACGCCAAATTGCTCACTTTGAATTAGGCTATATTCCAGAGCAGGCCACGGAACTCAAAACAGCCGTCGGGTTGCTTGTGAGTGGTTTTACGCGACAACACATTATTACTTTGCCTAGAAAAGCGTGGAAGCGCATTATTTTTGAAGAAGTGGGGCGTTTTCTTGACGTGCCAGGGGGCGAAAAAATTGTGGCAGAAAGTTATGCCCAGTTGCGAAAATTTAATTGCCTTGCGCTCTCTATTGTGCAACAGTATTCTAAATTTAAAGACACACGCATCCGTCCGGTAATTATGGGTAATAGCAAACAATTTTTCTTAATGCGACAGTTCGATCGTTCAGATGTGGAAGATATCTCAAAAGACATCAAGCTTCCTGAAACGATGCAAACCGCAATTCAGGACTATCAATTGATTGAACAACAACCGCCTAATATGAGATATTCGAGTGTCTGTTACTATTCACCAGCCACTCAACCTTCTTTGTGTGGCACAATTCGCCATATTCAAGGCAAACCCCAAACGCAGGAAGCTCAGCCGGAAGGAAATGTTTATGCAAAAGCTTAATTATTTTCTAATGGCCATTTTAGCTTCTGCACTTTTTTCCGCATGCACTTCTGACACTCTTTACGATATTGGCGGAGCAGCAGTGGGAGGTTTGGCTGGAAATATTTTGACTGATGGTGATCCTATAGCAACGGCCGCAGGAGCGGGAATCGGTGTGCTGGGCAGTACTTTGGTGCGTGATCAAGCGACTAAAGCACGAGTGAAATCTTTTAATGATGGTTATAATAAAGGCCGAAGTGACGCTGCTAAACAACAATATTGGATACAACAAAATTTGCAAAAAGATCTTGCTGATCGAGAAAATGATACGCGAGTCAGTTATGTGCCCTTTGTTACGCCAGAAAGAAAAATGGCAGATGGTACTATTTTAGAGTCACAAACTCATTATATTCGAGTTGAAAATTAATCGGAGAAAATTATGAAAACAAAACCTTATGCAATAAAGCTTTTGCCATTGATAGGTGTTTTTCTTGTCTTAACTACAAGTCAAGGTTTAAGCCAGTGGATTGTTGAAGACCCAGGTGCTATTGCTGAACTAGGCACTGCTAATGGCACATTGATAGAAATTAGTCAAAGTAGTGCGAGAACAGCTTCGGCTACTGAAGATATTCAAAGAACTAATCAGCAGATTATAGAGTTTTTAAATCAAAATATCGGAATGCCTAGTGCAGCAACAGGAGCAGGCACTACTGCTGGCGCTATTCAAAAAGCTCAAATGCCACCAGTGGGTGGAGCAGGTGGAATATCTCTAGCTGATAATGAACTCTCAACAATTTTGAAAACAGCAAAAATGACCTCAAAAATGACTGCTTTGACAGGAAATCAAAATCAAGTTGGGCAAGCTCTTTATTCAAATGATGAACTGCCCAGTATGCCTACTATGAACCCATTAGCTCTTAAAAAATTACCTAATTTAATGAAACCTTTTGCTGGGGTAGAGGAAGCGGTTGCTAACTATTCATCGGAAGCGGGTAAAATTAAAAAAGAAATAGATAATTTAGAAAAAGAACTTGCTAAAAAAATGCAGGAATTAAATACAGCGGATAACGACGCGAAAGTGCAAAAACTTCATGCCGCTATTAGTGGTATTAATACAGAAATTGCAGCATTGAATGTTGAATTGAATATGGCACTTGCTCATGTCAATGTTGTACTCGGATCTAATGATACAGAAGAAAAGAAAAGAGCGATTATATCAACCTTTCAGCAACAAGATAAAGATGCCGCTACTGCCATGGGAGGCGCTTTAACATTTGGACTTTATACGTTTTAAATTTTATGGATTTAATTAATCTTGATTATTTGGGTAATCCTTTTGCGGATATTATTCCGCCTTGGCTAGGAAGTAATTTTACTTTAAGTTCATTATACGAATTAAGGCCGCATTTACTTGGCGCCGCTTTTCTTATTTTAACATCATCGATTATTCTTAAAATCTCTAAAAATTCCGATAATAATGTTGAAAATTTAATTCGCCCACTAATATCTGCTTTTGTTATCACATTAGTTATAGCGGCATCACCTTATTGGATGCATTTGGTTTGGTCTGGTTTTGTTGAAATCGCTAAAAATTTCTTACAATGGGATATAAATAAAATGATCGTTAAAACTATTGCAGCTTTATCGGCTTTTACGGCAGCTATGGTTCCCGAAAATATTGACTCTGCTACAAAAATGACAGGCAAAGATTGGACAGCCAATCTTTTTAAAGCAGGTGGATCGGTCATGACATCGGGGGCTATGATAATCCAAACATTGCTTTTTATGCTTCAATATGTGATGCTACAACTCTGTCATCTTCTTGCGCCAGTTGCCATTGCTTTATATGGATTTGATTCGACTAGAGATCTAGCAAATAAATTTATTTTACAGACGCTTTCTATTATGTCTTGGATCATTGGTTTTGCTATCGTCAATATGGTAGCAATGAAATTAGCTGTTTTCATGCTGCCTTTTCTTTTTGTAGGGGGAGGAGTTGACTTATTACTAAGCGAAGTGTTTAAAATGAATGTTCCATTAGGCCAATCCATAGGTCTTTATTCTTTTGTTTTATCAAGTTGGATTGTTGGTGGTTCCGCTATGGTTCCTATTTTTATGCAAGCTTTATTTACGAGCGGAATGGTTCAAGCAGGACAGGCTTTCCATCCTTCGATGGCGGGTATTAATGGAATTAATGTAGCTAGAGGCCAAGCTGGAGGTCAGGGGATGATGCCTGGACCAGGCGGCAGTATGATCCCGACCGGAAATATGGCAGGAAATTTGGCAGGTTCTTTTACCGCTCCTTTAGGATCTCGTTCGGGTACGCGTTCTCAGCAAGGAACGAGAGATGCGGCTCTTAGTAATACTACTGGCAATGCCACTGTTAATGCCACGGCTAATAATAGCAGCACAGTAAATGTTTCCTCTCGATCTTCAACTGCAACTCCGGCTTTGAACGCTTCAGCATCAGAGACTGGACAACTTAGTATGGATAATGCTGCTGCTATGGCTAAAGCTTCATCGGGTGTGGGTGGAACAGTGGGGAATTCTCCTGGCAGTACTTCTGGAGCAGCCTTTGATCATATGCATGCTGGAGCAGAGCCCGAACCGGTAGCCGTTGCAGGTTAGTTTTGAAAGTTTGAATGGAAACCACGGAAATTCCTAAAACTCAATTAGCGCCTTTAGATAAACAACAGTTTGCTATTAAGGCAATGGCTACGCGTACATTGGCCGGACAATTTTGGTTTATCGTATGGCTTATTACCATCGGAGGCTTGTTTGCCATGCACTATATGACCATAGACAAGATCAAAAAGCAGGATCGGGTTATTGTTTTGGATTCAACGGGAACTTTTTTTGTTACTCCGACCATGCCTTTTGAAAAAGCTGAAGAATTGCATTATACCCAAGCATTATATGCCACTTATGCTTTGTACATGAGAAATCCTTACGGATTTGATATGAAGGACCAATTGGAGAAGATGTTCAATAAAACTTCTTATCAAAAAGCCTTGGCGGAATGGAAATTGGATGAAAACGCTTTTCAGAGTAAACAAACTCGACAAAAAGTTGAAATTTCTTCTTTTAATACCTTAAAAACTCCAGGCGATTTTATTATTATAAATGTTAAAGGACAATTAATTCGAACTAGTTCTTTTCAAGGAAGAGTGGTGCCAGAATTATTTGATTTGGATTTGACTTTAACCATGATGCGAAATCCTGGATTAGCCATGAATGATAAATATCCTTTGGTCGTGGTAGATTACGATGCTAAAATAACACCTACAATTGCTCCACCACCCGTTCCAGAATAATATTTATGAAATATTTTTTTTTAATTTGTTTTATTAGTATTGCTTATATTGGGAAAATTTTTGCGCAAGACCTGCCTTTCTCCATTAATTCAAAACATATTAAGGAATTTTCTCTTGATGAGCATAATGTCTATAATGTTCCTATTGCCGTGGATGCTCCCACGACTATTATGTTTCCCAGTTCTTTTACCGCATTACAAGCGGTGAATATTTCCGCTAATCCTGAAGTTTTAGCACCGGTAATGTTGGAGTATACACCGGGTCAATATTTTTTTACGGTTCGTGCAACTCGTGACGATGCTAATGCAATGTTAAATATCATTTGGCAACGTAAAACTTATGTATTGCGACTCATTGCCTCAAAAGAGCCTTATTACTCTGTCACGTTTGGTGGCTCAGGTGGTGGTGGTATGCCTCTAGGCGGTAGCGCTCGACGTAAACGGGTTAGTCCACAAAATTTGCTGGGTCTTTTAGATAAAGCAAAATCTTTTCGGTTGCTTTCCACTCAGTATCCTCAAATGCTAGAGCAAGCGAATCGTATTGAGCCTCAAAAATGGACTGTGTATAAAAATTTTGATATTTGGACTGATGAAATTATTCGTTTCGATGATCAAGACACTTTAGTTTTTCGAATTTTATTACGTAACAACTCAAATAAAACAATTTATTACTCGCCTCAAGGATTTGCTGTGCGAACAGGTAATCGTGTTTATCATCAAAGTATTTCGGATGCCAGTGGCATCATGCCTCCTAAATCTACGACTTTAGCTTATTTTGCGATTACCGGATCAGGAGATGGAGGGCGCAATGATTTATCGGTTAAAAATGATTTTAACATCATTGTGACTCGAATGAATGCTAATGCAGTGGAATTGTTGCGTTAAAGGGATATGAACGGTCGCGAGATTATTAATTTTTTTACTAAGACAAAAACGGGGCCTATTGTTGCGTTTTTGATTGTGGGAGCTATCATCATTATTCTCGCTTTTGGATTTAGGAAGCCTCGTGAGGCATCGCAAGATAAATTGACAAGAGCCACTTCAACTTCTTCTTCTAGTTCTGATGCTGACTCGATAAAAACGGTCAAACGCGAAGTGGCACCTCCTCTATATTTAGGGGGTGAAAAATCGAAGGAGGAAATTTTGTTAGAACAGCAAGCAAAAGTTTCGGCTGTTAAAACCAATCAAGAAGCTATTCCTTTGACACTTTATAATGCTGGGCAAAGTCAAGGTCCTGGTGGACGACCTGTGGAAGTTACTGAAACTTATGCCCCTTATGGACGTTTAATTCCTTGTGAGTTGGTGATTACAGTGGATTCTTCTAATATCAAAACACCGATTATCGGTATGGTTACCGAAGATTTATGGCATAATGGTCGTTTGGTTATTCCTGCTGGCGCTGAAGTTCATGGAACAGCTCAAGCTGATAAAACTCGTGAACGTATTGCTTCTTCAGGTTCGTGGGTCATTGTTTGGCGCACAGCAAATGAGATGAATGGAATGGAAATGCGTTTACAGGGTATTGCTCTAGATATGGAAAAAGATTATAATTCAGGAACAGGCGAATGGGCCCTAACCGATGGCAGTGCTGGTCTTAGAGGGGAATTACTTCGCAATGATAATTTAGCTGAAGTGAAATTATTTGTCGCAACCTTCTTAGGTGAAGCAGCTGATGTTTTAGAAGAACGTAGTTTTTCTCGACCCAATACCTTTACGGGTGAACAGACAGCCATTGTAGAAAATACACCTCGTAACGCTGCCTTAGCTGGTGTCAAAGCGGTCACGGAAAAGTATGTGGAACAAATTATGGATGCTATCGAACGAGATGGTTTTTATGTCAGGGTGCCTGCCGGCAAACAATTTTATCTTTATGTTACGCAAACTATTGATCGAGAATTTGCTAAACGAGGGAATATGTTAAATCCTTGAGGAAAACTATTTATGAAAATATCTTATTTACTATTAATTTTAAACTCATTTTTTATTTTAGTGGGATGCGCTAAAAAAAATGAGCCTACTGTTACGTATGTTCAAGAAAATTCAGTGGCGGGCACTGCCTTAGATATGGATAACACGGAAAATGTGCGTTATAGCGAAACTTTGAAAGCTTATCCGATGGGTCGCTACGTTGATCCTAATAATCCTGATGTCATGCACGAGGCGCACACCATTTATCGTGCAGAAACTCAACCCGCTTGGAATTTAGATCCCAATATGCCTACCGCAGTTCCTTTGGGTCCCGCTATTGCAGTAACCTTGCCTGATATGCAACAAATCCCTCTCAGTGCAGAGCTAGAAAGCAAGATTCAAGAACAAAATCGTTTGTTTCGTAATATTGCACAACAAAATAATCTCATGCTCAAAAATCTTCAGACTTTTGTAGAACAAAAAACTAAAGACCAAGAATCCTCAAGTCAACGAGAAGCACTGGAAGAAGAATTAAAAACTAAGGAACAAATGATCAACCAAATGCGTCAACAGGTGGAGACGCTAGAAGCTCAAAATCAAGATATTCGTGGCACTTATCAAAGCTTGCAAAAAGCTGAAGCGGGGACGACTAATAAAAGTAACTCTTTAATTAATAAGTTAAAAAAGCAGTTCGAAAATTAGAATTTTTACTAATTAAAAGCTTATGGGTAAAAAAATAGAATTTGAAGGGGTTGGGTTTAAGTCAGATGATTGTAATATGAGTAATATTTGGCAATCTATTAATCTAGAGCCGAGTTCGTGTAATGTTGATATTTGGACTAGATTGAGTCAAAGCCAACCTAGCATGGTTTTTCCGGTGGAAGGGAAAACAGATCAGAATATTAAAAGTGGTTTTGGTAATCGCACACATCCCATTGGTGGCAAGGTCAAACATCATGATGGCATAGATATTCCTGCAGCTACAGGTACCAATGTCTTATCTGCTACTGATGGAACAGTAACTTTTGTTGGGCAAAGAAACGGTTATGGCAACACAGTAGAGATTGAAGCCACTATGCCAGACGGGAATGTCATCAAAACTCGTTATGCTCATTTAGACAGTTTTAAATCAGGTCTTGAAGCAGGACAAACAGTTACGATGGGATATAACATAGGAGGGGTTGGCCAAACAGGAGGAGCTACAGGGCCTCATTTGCATTTTGAAACATTTGTTAATGGAACTTTAAAAAATCCAGTTGATACACTCAATCAATATCAACCAGAATTCAAACTAAGTTCATCTGTTGCTCAGACACCTTTAACCCCATAATTTGAGAGGTATGCCAAAGACTAAATTTTTGTTGCCTTTAATCATCTTTTTGATTTCAAGCAAAATATGTTTAGGTTTAGGTCCTTCCATTGAAAAACATTTCATTGGTGATTATAAAACCCTACCAACACCACGAACTGAATGGCTGAAGAAAAGAGTCCGTGCTCAAGTTGATTTGGTGGGTCATAACTTATTTAAAGTCGGTTTCGGTATTAATTGGTATCCTGGTGTTACTAATATCATTGGAGGAGGAGAGGGCTCGGTAAATCGCAAAGGTCGATTAGTTTTTTATTTTAGAGACAATTGGGGCAATCAAGGGTATGGCATTTTGAAAAAAATTCCTCCTAAGTCTTATACACCTAATCTTTATTTGCTAACTTTAAAAGTGACTCACTCTGTTAACCAGAGAGCTACGGAACAGTATCGAGATTATGAGATTCAACAAATAGACGATCCATTGGAAGAATAATTTATCGTCCTACTTTCGCAATTCCCAACAATCCTAAAGCTTGGAACAGTAAATTGGGCACCCAAATTAAAACGTCGGGATAAGCGCCTGCATGATTTTCGAAAGTTTTTGCTAAAATCATTAAGCTATAATAAACAAAAACCACTAAAAAACTTAGACCAATACCGGCAGAAGTTTCGCGGCGATGAAATCGAACAGCGAGAGGAATCGCTGCTAAAACAAAGGTAAGACAAGAAAGTGAACCCGCCACGCGGCTTTGAATTTCTGTTAAAATGGGCGTGAAGTCGTAATCAGATCGTTTGGTGCGACCCGTTAACACCACATTAATTAATGCGCCAAAATCCAAAGCATTGGGCCTGATTTTTGTGCTTTTTTCCATCAGGCGTTCCAATGAAATGTGCAAAGGCAGCTCTTCAAAGTGGCGACCGGTTTGGATCAATGATAAATTATCAGGATTTTCTTCGTTGCGCTCCTCCATACGAGCATCATAAAGCGTAATAACAATTGCATTATTCGTTTCATCTGCAGTCACTTTTCCTCGACTGGCGCGCAAACTTCTCAGTGCAACATCGTCTTCGTTTAAATCCCAAACATATAAGTTTTGCAAAACGTCGCCTTCTTTATTATCCACATAAAGTCGTTTTCCCGGTAAAATTTCTACTACGGTGTCATCATTAAAAAGTGAAGTGGGACTTTCTGAAGCTAAAGTATAAACAATTTTCTTCATTCTGCTATAAGCATAAGGAGCGAGATAAAAATTATTGAGGAGACTGAGCAAACAAAAAAACAAAGCCAATAGCAAAACTGGGGTGCTAAAGGTAATGAGACTGACCCCATTCGCACGAAGCGCGACTAATTCTTGATCCGCTGACATACGACCAAACTTGAGCAAAACCGCAATCAACAAACCCCAAGGTAAAGTAAATTTGAAGGAAAAGGGAATGAGCAGCGTCACAAACTCCGCAACAAAACCAAAAGGAACATCATTATTAATCAACAAATCAAAAACGCGCGTAAACATATTACCCAACACTAAAAGAAAGGTGAGAATAGCAACTGCCCATACCGTGCTTTTCAACACGTCTTTCAATAAATAACGATATAAAACCTTCATACTTGCCTTACACTATACTATCTTTAGCCTAACAACGTGTCCGATGTCGAACAACTTCCGAATAAAGGCAAAAAGTCTCTGAATCAAGAGGCAAGTAGCAACGTCCAATCCGACGATAACTTTGCTCAGCTTGAAAAACAGTGGGTTCAACAAGCCAAGCAGGGGAATGAAGAGGCGTATAAAATGCTATTTGAACATTATTTTCCTAAGATGTTTGGAACGATCTATCAGATGGTGCAAAATCCTTCTATTGCTGAAGATTTGACTCAGGCGACCATGGTGCAAGCGTGGCGACGTCTCGATCGCTTCGACGGTCGTTCGGCATTTGGCACGTGGCTTTATCGTGTAGGCATTAATCTCACCCTTGACCACCTTCGCCGCTTGAAAAACCGGCCTCATCTTTCCTTGGAAAAAGAAGCGGAAAGTGGGTTTGAAGTTACTGATAAAATTACTTCACCCAACAAACCCGTCGAAAATAATGAGCTTAAAGAAATCTTAAATGACGCGATCGCAAAGTTAAGTGAACCTCATCGATTGGTTTTCATCCTCGGCGAAATCGAAGGCAAATCTTACGAAGAAATTAGCAGTATTTTAAAATGCAAGCGGGGCACGGTGATGTCTCGTATGCATTATGCCCGACAACATCTTCAAAAACTTCTCAAACCCTATTATGAATCACAACGATAAAAAAATTCTTACCTCCGCTTATTTTGATAAGGCTTTAACCGCAGAGGAGAGCCAATGGATGGAGTCAGAGCTATCACAAGATCAAGAAATGCAAAGGCATTGGGATGATCTCAATCACTTACACACCTTGACTCAGAAACACTATAGCGCACCTACCATGCCCCATACTTTGGAATATAATTGGCAACGTTGTCGCGCTCGTATGCGTGAACAAGAAGCGGGTTCTATTTGGAATTTTCTCAGAATGCCGTTATGGGTTCGTCAACTTGGAAGTTTAAGTTTTGCTTTGTTAGCCGTTGTTTCTTTCATTTTTAATTTGCGAACGGGTTATTTATCAAAAACGCACATTGCATCAGATAATTCTCATGAGACTACCTCTCAAATTCGTTCTGTTGTTTTGCCTGTCTCCTATGCAGCCAATAATAATACTAGTGTTGAAAGGGCTTGGTCGCCTAGGCCTGAAGTTTCAGTTTCCACATTTTCTGCGGGTCGAGGAAATGTAATATGGCTTTCTGGCATGAAATATCGATCGGAAACCAACATAATTAAATGAAAAAAGTTTTTCCATTTTTAATTTTATTGCTCACAAGTTCCCTGAGTCAGGCTCAATCTAAAATTTGGAGTTGTGTCGTTTACGGCAAAATGGGAGAGGGGAACGTCGAATCGGCTCTAACTCCTTACACTAATGAGATGCAACGCATTTTTGGCTATCGCCATTACGAAATCATTGGCTCGCAATGGACAGATCGTGCCCTTGATCAACCAAATTGGCTTAAGCCTACTAAAGAATTCATTCTAAAATTGAGTCCCGTTTCGACAGCGTCCAATAATTCGCAATTTTATCTAAAACTTTACCAAGATCAAAAACGCGAAGTGCTATTAAAAAGCCGACTTCGCATGTCGCCTGCGACCCCTCTTTACATTGCAGGTCCAGCGTATGGAAAAGGTAAAATTATTTTCATTTTAGAAATGAAAGATACTGACTCAAAAACGGCTTCACAAACTCGTCCCTGAGGTTGAGCTTCCAGATTGACATTATCCTCTCAACCGATTACTATTAAGACCTGCTCCGAGGCCTAAAAGATCTAAGGAAAGGTTATCGGAAATAAATAAATAATCCGTTATGAATCAGCAAAATCTTTCCCATTCCACCTCTTCACCACTTTGCATTATCAGCGACACATTTATCGGTAATGTTCAAGAGCCAGATTGGTGTCTCTTGGAGCCAGGCGAAGCGAGCCAATCTCGAATTTTTGAACGCTATATTCGTTTTGGAAAACGATTTGTTAAAAAACCTTTGGTTTATCTTTCTCTTTTGGGGTTTGATATTGATAACAGCGACAATGCTCGGTTAAGCCTCAAAGCCACCAATGTTAGTGTCGAAGGATTTTCCATTCAAATGATTACCTGGCTTCATACTCGGATGTGGTCTGTCGAAGTTAGTTGGATAGCTTTTGGTCACTTAGAATAAAATGGAGTCTTAAAAGGTCGGCACAGCTGCCAACAACTTTTTCGTATAATCATGCTGAGGTTCTGCATACAACTGTTCTCGAGAACCCATTTCAACAATTTTTCCTTGATACAAAACCACTACCTCAGAACAAAGATGCTCCACCACAGCCAAATCATGTGCGATAAAAAGATAAGTTAATTGAAATTCTTCCTGCAAATCCTGCAAAAGATTAATAATTTGAGCCTGGACCGACACATCCAAAGCACTGACCGGCTCATCGCAAACAATAAATTCCGGTTCCACTGCCAAAGCGCGTGCAATACCAATACGTTGGCGTTGACCGCCACTAAATTCGTGCGGATAACGAAAACGATGTTCTGCCAATAAACCCACTTTTTTTAGTAAATCCGCTACCCGATCTTCACGATCTTTTCGTGAAAATTGAGGAAAATGAATCTCTAACGCTTCACCAATAATTTGAAATACGGTTAAACGAGGATTCAAAGAATTAAAAGGATCCTGAAAAATCATTTGCAGACGTTTTCGCAGTGGACGAAATTCTTGGTTCGACAATTTTTCCAAAGCGATCCCGTCATATAAAATCTCACCACTCGTTACAGGAACCAAACCTAAAATGGCTTTGCCAATGGTGCTCTTACCACTACCACTTTCTCCGACTAACCCAATCGCCTTTGATCGTTCGATATGAAAACTGACACCATCCACTGCTTTAATGGGAGCTTGCGATTTTTTTAATAAACCGGCTCCACTCTCAAAGTAAACACGCAAATTTTTAACTCTTAGCAAAATATTTTCTTCAATCATGATACATGACCTCCTGCGCTTTTTCGATTTCCGCGTAATTAATCGTTCGCAAACGATCTTGCTTTCGACCCAAAACCGGCACGCAAGCTAACAAAGCTTGAGTATAAGGATGACGTGGATGTTTTAAAATTTCTGAAGTTGGTCCCGATTCCACAATTTTTCCTCGAAACATCACAAACACTTTATTCGCAAATCCCGATACTAATCCGAAATTGTGAGTAATCAAAAGAATCGTCATCCCCAACTTTTCTTTCAACTCACGCAATAAATCCATAATCTGTTTTTGAATCGTCACATCCAAAGCCGTGGTTGGTTCATCGGCCACCAGCAACTTCGGTTCACAAGCTAGCGCCATTGCAATCATCACACGTTGTTGCATTCCGCCACTGAGTTGGTGAGGATAATCATTTATGCGCTGCTTGGGATTTTGAATGCCAACCAACTCCAGTAGCCTGACAATTTCCGCCTTTACATCCTTAATTTCTGGACGATGCAAACGAATGGCTTCAGCAATTTGAAACCCAATAGAAAAAACCGGATTTAAAGAACTGCCCGGCTCTTGAAAAATGTAAGCCACACCTTTGCCACGCATTTTTTTTAGTGATTCGGAAGACATTTTTAAAACCGATTTTCCCTCAAACTCAATTTCACCTCCTTGATAAATTGCAGGAGGGCAGGGAAGTAAGCGCGTTAAAGCCAAAGCAGTAACACTTTTACCGCTACCACTTTCACCAACTACGGCAACCGTTTCACCTGAAAAAATTTCAAAAGAAACATCTTTAACCGCAGGCATGATGCGATGATTTTGTTGAAAACCCAATGAGAAGTGAGAAACTTTAATCAAAGGTTGAGTCATACTTTTTTGACCTCCTGTATATTATCTAATAAATCTAACGCATCACGCAATGCATCACCAATAAAATTAAACGTCATAACCGTAATAGAAATCATCACCCCGGGCAATAACATCCACCAAAAACTTACCAAAACCCGCAAACTTTGCGCTTGCGCCAGCATTAAACCCCAACTTGCTTGAGGATCTTGAATCCCTAAACCTAAAAAACTCAGTGCAGCTTCACCCAAAATATAACCAGGCACCGATAACGTGCAGGCTACAATCACATAACTCCATGTGTTAGGAAGAATATGGCGTAACAAAATTTTCCAATGACTTTGTCCCATCACTCGAGCGGCTTTTACAAAATCGCGCTCTCGCAAGCTTAATACCATGCCGCGAATCACTCGCGCCATGCTAGCCCAACTAATAAAGCTCAAAATAACAATAATCATGAGATAAATTTGGGTAGGTGACAATTTTTCCACAAAAACCGAACGCACCGCTAAAATCAAGTAAAGCGCAGGAATTGACATTAAAACTTCTGTGCCACGCATAAGAAGCCAATCCAATCGACCTCCTGCATAACCCGCAATACCGCCAAGAATTAACCCTAAAGTGGTAGTAATTGCGATTCCAACCAAACCAATACTCAAAGAAACGCCAGCGCCATAAAGCAATCGTGAAAATACATCACGACCAAAACTATCCGCTCCTAACAAATAAATTTTAGCTTTTCCTGACGTTCCAAATAAATGCCAGCGACAATGCCACAAACCAAACCAGCGATATTCCGAACCCTGCACAAACCATACGATAGGTTCATGCTGATTGGGTAAAGGTTCAAAGCGTCGTTGTGCTTTGTCTACCAATTCATATTTTTGAACGGCTAATCCTTGTTTACTCCAAATAATACGAGTAGGTGGATGATAGGCGTCAGGCAAAGAAATTTCTGCTTCATTATAGGGTGCTAAAAAAGGGCCGGTTCCTGCCGAAAAGTAAAGTAATCCTAAAATGATCACAAAAAAGCGCGTCCATCGACTTTGCCAAAATTTTTGCCAAACATTTCGATTCGGAGTTATAACGTGTTGTTCCATGTTTACAGGTTAAAATTATCGTTTTAATCGAATGCGCGGATCGCATATTGCCAGTAATAAATCACTCACCAAATTGCCAAAAACTAATAAAACCGATGCCATGAGAATGGATGCCATCACCACGTAAAGATCTTTTCGCAATAAAGACTCATAAACCAATTGACCCAACCCGGGGTAACTCATAATGGTTTCAACAATGAGCGAACCGCTTAACAATCCAGCAATGGAATAGCCTAAAATAGTAATTAGTGGATTAATGGCGTTTCTTAGAACATGACGAAACATCACGATTGAATTCGGTAAACCTTTCGCGCGTGCTGTGACCACATAATTAGCCCGGATTTCTTCCAGAAAATTGGCGCGCATCAAGCGCATTAAACTCGCTACGGAGCCGATTCCTAAAACGAATGTGGGCAAAACTAAGTGATGCAGAATATCAATGGTTTTTTGTGAAAAAGATAAAAATTCAAAATCAGCGCTATAAAGTCCGCCCAAAGGAAACCAACCGGTTTGCGCCGCAAAAAAGATAGCGAGTAGTGCTAAAAAAAATTCTGGAATGGAAAGGGAAAAAAAGGCTAATCCTGAAGCCAATCGATCAAAAATGGAATTTTGATAAATCGCAGCTAAAACACCAAGAGGAATAGCGATGATCCAAGCGAATAAAGCCGAACTAAAAGCCAAAAGTAAAGTAGCCGGAATGCGTTGGGCTAACAACTCTGACACAGGCATACGATAAGCAAACGATGGACCAAAATCGAATTGGATCGCTTTTTTAAACCATATAACAAACTGTTCGGCATAACTTTTGTCCAAACCAAAATCCTTTCGCAGTTGATCGATGTATTCTGGGCTTAGTTCGCGATTGCCTTTTAAAACCGACAAATAATCGCCCGGCGCCATTTCTAACAGAGCAAAAGAAAGGACGCTAATAGCCAAGAGCAGAGGAATTAGGGTCAAAAAACGGCGAAAAATAAAATGAGCCATGATTTATAAACTGTAGAGTAACTGCCTCGGTTGCCAATTTTTCTTTTTGGCAAATAATGTTACCGATAAGCCGCCCAAATTTCTTCTAAGTTCCACATTAAACTGGCGCCGGGATTGACTGGCATGCGTAAATTGCGCCAGCGATTTTTAATGCCAGAAAAGGCGAGGGGAGTAACAAGAAAGATAAAAGGTTGCTGTTCGGCCATGATAGCTTGCACTTCGTCGTAGTAAGTTTTTCGTTTGGCAAAATCCAGGGTTTGCAGCTGCAGTTGCATGAGTTCATCGATGCGCGCTTCCCAAGTTGTTGCAGGTTTTTTTTGACTAGGAAACCATTGATGTAAGCGTCCGCTGCTTTGCAAAACGGCTAAACCGCTGGAAGGATCATTCGCGCCACCACCTAAACCAAGCAAACAGGCTTCATATTGATAAGTGTCGGCGATTTTACTGATCATCGCGTTATAATCTACAAATTGTAAATTAACGATTATTCCAATTTCACGCAAATTCTCGCGGATGATGCTTGCTAAGTCTTTTCGAGTGGCATTTTCGACATTGGTCATAAGGGCAAATTCCACTAAATTACCTTTAGTATCTTCTAAAAGCCCATCGGAACGATAACGAAATCCTGCTTCCAAAAGAAGTTTTCGCGCCTGTTTCAAGTCCAAGGGATATTGTTTGACGTTGGGATTGAACCAGCGTCGATTGGCTTCGCTTTCCACGGACCAAAGTGGCGCAGCCATACCCATGAAAACGCCATCAATAATGCCTTGCCGATCGATTGCATAGGAAACAGCTTGGCGAAATGCTTTTTGTTCGAACCATTGCCGTTTATAAACCGGCAAAAAAGGTTTTCCGGTTTCGGGGTTTTTTCCAGGATTTTGGTTAAACCAAAAAAATTGAGTGCCATCTGCTGGACCTCTTTCCACAATGTGAAAATCGCGCGTTTTAGCAAAACGTTTCGCCAAATAAATATCTTCAGGACGCAGCCCCGAATGCAAATCGCTTTGACCTGAGACAAATTTTACAAACATAGCATTTTGATCCCGCACAAATTCGTAGATGACATTTTGAAGATAGGGGAGTCGTTGTCCATTGGGCGCAGCTTTCCAGTAATAAGGATTGCGTTCGAAAATCGCGCGTTGACCAAATTGATAATCTTTTAAGCGAAAAGGCCCTGTGCCAACCAGATCTTTAGGAGGTGTATTGATACCCCAGGCTTCTTCAAAAACTCCATTTTTAACGGCTTGTTCCAATTTATGTTTGGGCAAAATAGCCTGTGACATAAATTGAATAAAGGGCGCATAAATACCAGCCGTTTTGAAGCGGACGGTGTAATCATCGATTTTTTCTATATCGAAAGGTTTTCCATTGACGCTGAAAAAGAGACGCAGTTGTGTAGCAATGTTGGTATTGTAAATAAGGTCGTTAAATGTGAAAACCACATCATCAGCGGTAAATTTTTGGCCATCGTTCCAAAAAACATTGGTTCGCAAGTAGAATGTGAAAGTTTGCTGATCTTTACCAATTTCCCAATGGTCAGCCAACAAGGGTTCGACTTTATCTGTTGCTACATCAACTGTGGTGAGGCCTTCGAACATTAAACCGGTAAATTGTCGTGAGGACAAATCTTCTGCAATAATGTCATTGAAAGTTTTGGGATCGCCACCGACTGCTAAAATGAGTTGTTGCCCGAATTGGCCTTGTGGCAGTTTACTAAACACAAGGTTCGTGTCATCATCGTGACTAATCATTTCGTCAGTTAAAGAAGATTGATTATTGCCACCACTCGGTTGGCAGCCAATTAATAAAAAAGGGATAAAAGCCCAAATAATTAGTTTTAATCTACTTAACATGCTAATTAATAATTAATTAAATATTTAATATGACATATATTATATAAAGTTATAAAATTCTTGTTTTAAAACAATTCTAAATATTATAGGAATAGCTAATTGTTTAACAAGCCTTTGAAGTTTTGTAAATAAAACGAATTTTTGAAACCCTGCTAATTTACACACGAAAAGAAGTTAAAAAGTTAATCGCCCAAAAAATTACTGAGCTAATCGAAGGCTTTCAATAGCAGGTGCTGATCCCTTAAATAAATTTTGAGGTTGAGAACCTTGTTGTTTCATAACAGCTTCAACAGCTGCTTCCATGTGATCCAAATTAACTTTGGCAGAATCTCGTTTTTCTACGGATACTTGAAGTATGTTGCGCGCATCTTCTACACGATCACGCATTTCATTGCGAAATGATTCAGAGTCTGACAGACTAAATCCCGATTCTGTTTCTAGAATTTTTTTTGCCCTTTCATAAGCAGCTTTATTATTAGGCGGTGTTGCAGAAACAACTTCAATTTTTAATTCACTCTTAGCTTTTCTCATCAGGCCTAGAGCCTCATTCACTTGTGCTAAAGATTCTGTTGTAATATGAGAAGAATCTTTGGTTTCTCTTAGGCTTTTTGTGAAATCAGTCGGTTCACAGTTTGGTTGTGATTGAATTGAGTCGTAAATTTGAGCAGTTTTTCGGGAGTATTTT
The DNA here is from genome assembly GCA_019694135.1 of Verrucomicrobiia bacterium. NCBI lineage: Bacteria > Pseudomonadati > Verrucomicrobiota > Verrucomicrobiia > Verrucomicrobiia bacterium. Next base: position 43,663 of record JAIBCM010000003.1, read on the forward strand.
TGTGAGGTTTTTACGTTTTCTATTGTGCTAGTGATTACTTCGTTAACGGTTTTCTTTAATGATTCCTTAGCTTCAGTAGCGATGCCATTATTTTCGGGTTTATCCAATTCATGGAGAATTGCTTGTCCTTCGGCAATGACGGTTGTTGCGACTTCGTAAGTTTCATGCGCTTGTTCAGCCGCTTGCTCTCCTTCTTGAGCTATTTCAAGAAGTGCAGTGTTTCTTTCAACTGACAGACAAGCAGATTCGTATTCTGATCTTAACCTACTGAGATCACATGCTAATTTTTGAGCATATAATCGTGTTACATTTTCAGGTTTACGAAGATCAAATGGATTATTGGTCTCTGAGTTGTGTTTATATTTTTGATCTTCCTCGAGGGGTTTTTGAGCCATAAATTATGAGTAATTTAATCTATCAAAAATAATAAGCAACAAGTTTCTTGTAAAATTTTCTGACTGCGAAAATGTATAAACGTTATCAATGAATTAAGGTGTCAAACGACCACTATTTTCCACGGAAGTGGCAGGTGCAGTAAATAGTTGATTGATTGAATGTTTTGCACTTTTAGCAGTTGCCATAGCTTCAGCTTGAGCCCGTTCCAACTGTGTTTGAAGTTGTTCTAAAGTACTTTGAGAGTCTTCAAGTTGATTTTGAGCTTTTTGGTTTAAGTTATTGGCAGTAGCACTAAGCGTCTGGATATTACTAGGATTTACTCCATTTTCTTTGAGAAAATTTAAAGCACTGGCACTATAATCTTTATTTATTCGACCGGTTTCTAAATTAGTTTCTTTGTGTTGTATGTCACTGTGGATGCCCCGCCTTTGTCTAACCTCTTTGATTTGTCCATGGGCTCTTTGTATTCTGATATGAGACGTCTCTACCTTATGAGTATTTTCTTTCATCTCATCCAAGTCTTTTTTAATATCTTCCAAAGAAAACTCAATTAGAGTTTCTTTATTTGCATATTTTTGACAAGTTTCAACGGCTTTTTGGGCATATTCACCAGCTTTTTTAGTTTCACTGGTAATCTCAGCTAAAGCATCATTTACTATTTTAGTATCTTGTGAGTTTTGAGGGTTGGCTTGATCCTCAGCAATTTTATCCAAGGCTTCCAATCCTTCTGCAATAGCTGGAACCCCTTCATTTAAAGCTTTCTGTGCTTCTGTTGTAGTCGTTACACCTTCCTTAGTTATATCGACAACCGCTTCTCTTTTGATGTGTTCCGCTAAAGCATTTTTAAATTTTATAAGAATTTCCAAGATACTATCACTGGCTGCCTTCATTCGGATAAGTTTATCAATATATCTGATGTCGCCAGGTTGCGGATCATCTACGTTGACTCTAAAAATTCCTTCGTCAGCTTCATCACGATTTAAGGAGAATGCTTTAATTGCCATAATCTTAGCAAGATAACTCACTAAAAATGAAATGCAACGGATTTTTTGTTAAAAAAGCTTTGAGTTCTCTGTGGCTAATGTTTTTACTGAATCAGCCAAAACTTGCGATTAAATGGGTAGTAAATAATAAAGGCTTTGCCTATAATATTTTCCAAGGGAACCGGTCCAAACAGGCGGCTATCGGCTGAGTTGTAGCTGTTATCTCCCATCGCCCAAAAATGGTCTGGAGGCACATGAAAGGTATCTTGGGCATTTTTGAGGTAAGTCATGGTTTGACCTTTTTCCGTGCCGTGGCTGTAGCCTTTGTAGAATGGGTTGGTCTCGCGAGCTTCCCAGACATTTCTTATTTCCGGTTCGCTAGCTTTTTGACCGTTGATCATTAAATAGGGTGGTTCAACGCGAACTTCATCATCCCCCACTGCAACGCAGCGTTTGATATAGAATTGTGAGGCCATTTGTTGATTGAGCTGTCGCAGATTATAGTCCGTTGGTAATCCTTTGGTGCGAAAGACAAAGGCATCACCCCGTTTGGGTTTTCGAAAATTATAGATCATTTTATTAACAAAAAGATGGTCACCGGTGTCTACTTGAGCTTTAAAATGATAAAATCCGTCTGTAGGAATTTGGCGTTCCATTTCGGGTTGCAATAGTTGCCAAATAAAGTCTTGAGCGGTGGCCTCGGTGCGAAAAGTTTTATTCAAGGTCTGGCCATCTTTTTCAAAAATGAGCGATTGGTTTCGAAAAATAAAAAAGCCGCGACTGCTTTCGTTGAACAGTTGGGCGCCTACGGGTAAATCAAATTCCAAATAATTTCTTCCCTTAAAAACAGCATCAAAAATGCGTTGTCCTTTGCTCGGTAAGGGCTGATCGAGCGGTAATGGCGTCATCACGACCCCTCGCAAGGTGGGAAACATGGAATTCGTGGGAATCTTAAACGGTTGAAAAAAATAAGTGCGAATACCCATCGCGACAACTAGCGCCACTAACAATACATCAACGTTTTCCGCAATTTTCGGAAATTTTCGTCGCTTAGTGATTTTTTCATAAATGGTTTCCGCGCGCGACATCAATTTCTCTTCAGCCGAGTTGTCTTTGTTTTTCACTGCTTGTTTCAAATCAGCCAAACAGTTATCTAACTCTCCCCTTTCCTGTTCGGGCAAGTGATCCCATTCGTATTGCCAGAGTTTCTTGAGATGTTTGAAAGTTTCTTTGAGCATAAAAGGAAACTATATACAGCTCTTTTGCAAAAAAGCACACAAAAATGCCAGCTAACAACGAAAATTGCTCACTGGAAAACTAGTGAACTTGGGAGAGGAAAGAAGGATAAAATAACCAGAATTTACAGCGGTGACAGAGGCTTAGCCGAAATTTGTTCGCTTTTAATCTCTGTCACTTGCTTGAAGAGTTTATCTAAATTTTCTTGGCTTATATTTTCACAGGTTGGAATGAGTGTTCTATCTTTTAAATCAGGCTTTTTAGGAACAATACCAGGCTTTGTAGGAACAGGATTATCTTGAACTACATTAAGCACTTCACATAATTCTTCTCTCGTTTGTTGTTCTTGTTTTTCTGTTAAATCTCTAGCGGTTTCAATAATAGGCTCAAGCATTTGATCCATTTGAGCCGCTGTCGCTAGTGGACTTTCTTCATGATTCATCTTTAATATCTTACCCATAAGCAAATTTCCAATTGAAGGTTGAATCACACTATATTCATTAAAAGGCTACTTGCAAATGACAAATATGCAATTGGCGCATTGGGACCAAATTAAAATGATATCTATTACTTAAATTAAGGTAAAATTAAGCTTTCAACACTTCAATAAACGCTTCTTGCGGGATATTCACCTTCCCAATTTGTTTCATGCGTTTTTTGCCTTCTTTTTGTTTTTCCCAGAGTTTGCGTTTGCGCGTAATATCGCCGCCATAACATTTAGCTGTTACATTTTTACCCATAGCGCGAATCGATTCACGAGCAATAATTTTACCACCAATCGCGGCTTGAATTGGGATAACAAAAAGTTGTTGAGGGATTACGTCTTTAAGTTTGGCAGCGAGTTGTCTCCCCCGCCCTTCGGCTTTTTCACGATGCACAATGCTAGAAAAAGCGTCTACGGGTTCGCCATTCACTAAAATATCCAGTTTAACCAAATCATTGGCTTGATAAGGCATGGCTTCGTAATCCATCGACCCATAACCGCGTGTTAGGCTCTTAATTCGATCATTGAAATCAACTAGAATTTCATTGAGCGGCAATTCGCAAGTTAACATCACGCGCTGGCTGTCCAAAGATTCGGTTTGCACGCAAAGCCCGCGCTTTTCCATGATTAATTGCATCATGTCGCCGATGTTGGTGTTGGGACACATAATAAATGCGCGCACCATCGGTTCTTGGATTTCGTCGATCTGTGAAGGATCGGGTAAATCCACTGGGTTGCTAATTTCTAAAATCTCTCCTTTTGTAGTGAGTACTTGATAAACCACACTCGGATAAGTTGCGATGATATCCATTTCATATTCTCGTCGCAACCGTTCTTGCACAATTTCCATGTGCAACAAACCGAGAAATCCACAGCGAAACCCAAAACCCAAAGCCACTGAACTTTCTTGAGTATAAATAAAAGCACTATCATTAAGTTGCAACTTGCCCAGAGCAGCCTTTAAGCGTTCAAAATCGGAAGTGTTAATAGGATAAATGCCGCTAAACACCATCGGCGTAAGCTCCATAAAGCCGGGCAAGGGCTCTTTCGCAGGGCGTTGCGCATCCGTGATCGTGTCCCCTATTTTCACTTCCGATGTGGTTTTAATATTAGCAATCACATAACCCACATCACCCGCTTGCAATTTTTCTTGGCGTTTTGGTTTTGGCGTAAAAATGCCCACTTCTTTCACTTCATATTTTTCTCGTGTGCGCATCATCTGAATATAAGCGCCGGGTTTCATCACTCCGTTAAAAACGCGCACGTAATTGACCACACCACGATAAGTGTCAAAAACTGAATCGAACACAAGCGCTCTTAAATTATCTTCTTTCACATCTGGTGGAGGTGGCAATCGCGTGATAATCGCTTCCAAAATTTCCTCAATGCCAATGCCCACTTTAGCGCTAGCGGGAATAGCTTCTTCACCAGGAATAGATAAAATATCTTCCAATTGTTTTTTGACGACTTCGACATTGGCTGCGGGTAAATCCACTTTATTAATCACGGGAATAATGGTGAGATTTTGTTTCATTGCTAGGTGAACATTCGCCACCGTTTGTGCTTCAACCCCTTGCACGGCATCTACAATTAATAACGCGCCTTCGCAAGCAGCTAAACTGCGCGAAACTTCATAACTAAAATCCACGTGACCAGGCGTGTCAATCAAGTTGAGGCGATAAACCTTTCCATCCTTAGCTTGATATTGCATCGTCACCGGATGAGCCTTGATCGTGATCCCTCGTTCGCGCTCCAAATCCATGGAATCTAATAATTGATCCTGCATTTCGCGCGTCTCAATGGTTCCTGTGCGATGCAACAAACGATCCGAAAGTGTGGTTTTGCCATGGTCGATATGAGCAATGATACAAAAATTGCGTGTTAACGTGTCTGTCATGTTAGAAATTAAAAATAGCGATAATTTAGCAACCTGTCACCTGTTACTTTGTCACGAGTTAGCAAGAAATAATTCCGACTTGAACAAAAATCTTTCTCTTTTATGGTTTTTCTTTCTTATGAGTCAGACCCCAGCAGCATCAAAATCTTTATTTAATCGTAATAACCCTTTTTCGGCGGTTTTGTTAGAGAATCGTTTGCTAAGCAAGCCGGGTTCGGAAAAGGACACGCGTCATCTTGTTCTTAAAATCGACACCGAGGCATTGCCTTATAATCCTGGTGATTCTTTGGGGGTTTTAGCACAAAACCCTCAAACTTTAGTTCTAGAAATGCTAAAACTTCTGGAGCTTAATCCGGAGACCTCAATTTCTGTAGCACCTGATAAAACGTTGTCTTTGGAGGAAGCGTTAAAAAGTGTTTATGTACTGAATCGTTCTGGGAAAAAATTGGTTAAAGCGTGTTGGGAAAAATTGACAGATTCTGCAGCAAAAGAAAAATTTCAAGCTTTGGTTGCCGATGAGGCAAAGTTAGATGAATATGTTTTTACGCGAGATTGTTTCGATGTGATTTCAGATTTTCCTTCTGTCCGATTTACGGCGGAAGAATTGATTGGATTGCTGAATAAAAGTAATCCGCGACTTTATTCTATTGCTTCTTCACCGAAAAAACATCCCAATGAAGTGCATTTAACCGTAGCGGTGGTGCGTTACGAAACGCATGGTCGTCCTAAAGTGGGTTTGGCCTCAGGTTATCTTGCAGAAGGTGTTGCTTTAGGTGAAGAAATTTCAGTTTATGTTCAGCCGACGCGCCATTTTCATCTTCCTAGTGATCCGAATACTGCGATGATTATGGTGGGACCTGGGACGGGAATTGCCCCTTTTCGAGCGTTTTTGGAACATCGTCAAGTGCACGGACATCAAGGGAAAAATTGGCTTTTCTTTGGCGATCAAAAAGCGGCTACGGATTTTCTCTATGGTGAAGAATTTGCAGAATATCAAAAACAAGGTTTACTAACCCGGCTCGACACAGCCTTTTCTCGGGATCAAGCGCATAAAATTTATGTGCAAAATCGTATGTTGGAAAATGGCAAGGAACTTTGGCAATGGTTACAGGAAGGCGCTTATTTTTATGTTTGTGGCGACGCGAAACGTATGGCCCGCGATGTGCATCAGGCTTTGATTGATATCGCCCAAAAAGAAGGCGGTTTAAGCGCTGACGCGGCTAAGGAATATATCGAAGTTACGCTTACTAAAACTGAAAAACGCTACTTGAAAGATGTCTATTGATTTCTCGGAATGGTCACGTGCGCTTCAAGCGTTAAAGCCGCTAAAAACTCTGGCTTTGTTGACTCATGTCCGACCGGATGGCGATGCTTATGGTAGTTTACTAGGGTTGGGATTGGCACTGGAGGCGCAGGGGAAAAAAGTTTTTCTCTATAATGAAGATGGGTTGTTGGAAAATTATCGCTTTTTGCCTGGCTCAGAAAAAATCCAAGTCACTCCTAAACAGCCACCGGCGGTCGATGCAGTGATTGCGATTGATAATGCAACTTATAAACGTTTAGGGCCGACATTTGTTGGATGGCAGTCCGATATTTTAATTAATATTGATCATCATGTGAGCAATGAACGCTATGGGGAGTTTAATTTGATTGATCCCAAAGCTCCTGCAACAGGGCAATTGTTGTTTGAACTGTTTACTCACGTGGGATGGGAAATTACGCCCGCCATTGCCGATAATCTTTTTGTCGCGATTTCTACCGATACGGGGTCGTTTAAATATCGCAATACAACAACGCGCACGTTTGAAGTGGCTGCGGCATTAAGTCAAGCTGGCGCGCGCATTGCTGATATGTCTCATCAATGTTATGGTTGCTACCCTTTGCGACGCACGCGTTTATTGAGAGAAGTTTTGCAACAGTTGCAGTTTCGTTACCAGGATCGGTTGGCTTACTATCCCCTTACCCAAGCGATGTATCGCGCTTCGGGTGCCAAACCGGAAGACACCGAGGGTATGATTGAAACTATTATTTCCAATGAGGGCGTGGATTTGGCCATTCTGTTTGAAGAAAAAGCCGATGGCGTGATTAAACTTAGTTTTCGTTCCAAAGGAAAAGTTAACGTTAGCGAATTAGCTAAACAGTTTAACGGCGGCGGACATCCTGAGGCAGCGGGAGCTCAACTGAAGGCTACATTATCTGAAGCTCAGGAAAAAGTTTTGGCTGAAGCAGAAAAATCGCTTTCTCGTGCGTTGTAAAAATCATGGTTTTTAGCTCCATATTATTTCTTACGCTTTTTCTTCCTGTTGTATTGACAGTTTACTTGGCGCTCCCTTGGAAGTTGAAAAATGTATGGTTGTTGACAGCCAGTCTCTTTTTTTATTTTTGGGGCGAACCGGTTTACGGTTGGGTCATGTTGGTTTCCATTGCTTTAAATTATGGCATGGGTCTTTGGGTTCATCGAACGCGTCATCAATCTTCCATTAAATTAATTATTGGTTTAGCCATCGCGGCAAATTTAAGTTTGCTGATCTTTTTTAAGTATGCTCATTTTCTTTCGGAAAATTTTAGAGCTTTAGGGATTGGATTTTTTAAAGTGGAAGCGATTCACCTGCCGATTGGTATTTCTTTTTTCACTTTTCAAGCAATGTCTTATGTCATCGATGTTTATCGGGGCGAAGGACAGATTCAAAAAAATCCCATTAATTTTGGTCTTTATATTGCGTTATTTCCTCAACTCATCGCGGGTCCTATTGTGCGTTATCATGATGTGGATCGGCAAATTAACCAGCGTCATATCACTCGAGAGGATTTTGCTTATGGAATCGAGCGGTTTATTTTGGGTCTTAGTAAAAAAGTTTTAATTGCTAATGTCTTGGCCGTGCCTGCGGATAAGGTTTTTCAACTTTCTGCTACGGAATTAACAACGCCTTTGGCGTGGTTAGGGTTAGTTTGCTACGGGTTACAAATTTACTTCGATTTTTCGGGCTATTCTGACATGGCAATTGGGTTGGGTCACATGTTTGGTTTTAAATTTTTGGAAAATTTTAATTATCCTTACATTTCTCGATCTATTACTGAATTTTGGCGGCGCTGGCATATTTCTTTGTCCAGTTGGTTTCGAGATTATCTTTATATTCCGCTCGGCGGAAATCGCAAAGGGAGTTGGCGCACTTTTTTGAATTTAATAGTGGTTTTTATTCTTTGTGGATTATGGCATGGAGCGAGTTGGAATTTTGTGATTTGGGGTTTATTTCATGGCGCTTTTCTGGTTTTGGAACGAAGTGGCTTATTTAAATTTTTAATTCGCATCAAATCTCTTGGTCATTTTTACAGCTTATTTATCGTTTTATTGGCCTGGGTTTTTTTCCGAGCAGAAACTTTAGAAGGCAGTATTAATTTTTATCGAGCGTTATTTGGTTTCGTTTCTAATATCAATCTTGAAACTACGCTTGCTACACTATTGCAACCTTTAACAGTGATTGCTTTGATCGCTGGGATTCTGGCGTCGACTCCTTTGCCGGCTAAATTTTTTAATAAGATTTTGATTGTGAATCCGCAGCCTTCTGCCTCCTCTCGATTCATAGGTTCTTGTCTTTTGTGCTTACGGCCGATTTGTTTTTTTAGTCTCATCATTTTTTGTATGATGCGGTTAGCTTCTGGAACATTTAATCCTTTTATCTATTTTCGATTTTAGGCTTATGCTTCGCTCTCCCTTCAAAATCATTAGCGATTGGTTATTAATTAGCACTTTCTTTATTACGCTGTGGTTGCCTTTGGCAGATAATTATTTTCATTGGGATCCGACGCTGTCTGCAAAAGAAAATCGGAATTTGACTCCGCCTCCTGAATGGAAATGGAAGAAAAAAGCGCTGCAAAAATTTCCTTTAGCATGGGAGGCTTATTACAAAGATTATTTCGGTTGGCGTAATAGTCTTTTGTGGGGACATAATTGGTTATTGGTGGGCGGATTAAAACAATCCACTTCAGAAGATATTGTTATTGGGGAAAAAGGATGGCTTTATACTGCCAATGATGACACCTTGCTTGATTATCAAGGTTTATTGACGTTGAGCCAGGAAGAATTAGAGTTCTTTCGTCAAACGTTAGAAGAACGTCGAGATTGGTTGAAAAAAAGAAATTGCCGTTTTTTATTTATCATTACTCCTGATAAACAATCCATTTATCCTGAATATTTGCCGAAATATTTGCAAAATCGCAAAGAAGAAACTCGAGCGGATCAATTGATAAAATATCTGAAAAAAAATTCTGATCTGGAAATTATTGATAGCAGACTGTTTCTCAAGCAAGCCAAAGGGTTAGGCACACTTTTTTATTTAACCGACACTCACTGGAATAAGTTAGGTGCGTGGGTCATTTATCAACAGATTGCTAATTTTTTGAGAAAAAATTTTCCGGCTTTGCCGCCGACTGATCTCAAACAATTTAAAATAGAAAATCTCCCTTTTTCAGGCGATCTTTCTTTGGTATTAGGTATGTCACATTATTTTATAGAAAAAGCGCCACAACTTACTCCGGTAACATCATTTCGAGCTATTGAAATTCCTAATCCTGCTTTTCGTGTGACAAAAATTGACGATCCGACTTTGCCCAAGGCGCTCGTCCATCGCGACTCTTTTTTTAATGCCCTTATTCCTTTTACCTCAGAACTTTTTCAAACTGCTACTTATATTTGGGATTATAAATTAAATACTAAAATTGTAGAAAAAGAGAAACCTGACATCGTTATTTTAGAGATGGTTGAGCGCATGATTCCTAGGCTTACACCTAATCCTAGCGGTATGCGCGATCGGCCTTTGGATCAAGATTTTTCTCTTTCTACAAATATTCTTTTTTCTCTTAATCTGGATGCACCACAAAAAGTAAAAAATCGAAATTTAGAACTCAATCCACAGAATATAGGTTGGTGGTTAACTCCTAATGGACCGAAAGCTCAACTTATTCTTCCCGAATTTGCTTTTTCCTCAAATCAAGCCACGGTTGTTTCAGTTAAAATAACCTCCCCCATTAAAACTAAATTGTGCCTTCTTTACAAAACACAAACTGACCACAAATATCGAACTTGGCGCCAAGAAGTTTGTAGACTACAACCCGGTGTTAACGACTGTTTATTTTACCTTAACCACACATTAATTTCAGATCGACTGCGCCTTGATTTGATAGAAGCAGATCAACCTTACCTTTTGCAAGGTCTAGAAGTGCGCGCCATACCCCGATAGGCGTTACTGTTTTCGGTGTCTCTTGTTAACCTGGCGGCCAATCAAGTTTTCTTCCCCCTAACAAATGAAGATGCAAATGAGGCACGGCTTCGCCGGCGTCTGGACCGTTATTAAACACAAGACGAAAACCAGTTTTTGTTAGCCCGAGATCGCGCGCGAGCTTCTGAGCTGTCAAAAGCATTTTTCCTAGCAACTCGGCATCTGCTTCCTCAGCCGCTGCAATTCGCTCAATAGGTTTTTTAGGAATAATAAGCACATGGACGGGGGCTTGAGGTGCAATATCGTGAAATGCTAAAATCTCATCATTCTCAAAAACGATTTGTGCAGGAATCTTGCGTTGAATGATTTTTGAAAAAATAGTCTCTTCTTTTTCCATAATTAATCTTTCAATTAAAATAAATTGACAACTGCTTACACTTATTCAAATTTGCTATAGAGCATAGGGATTGCTTAATCAAGTCATGGAAAAGACCATTATTTCGCCAACGGTAGAGATTAGCTTCTATGAAAGCTTGCACTCGCGTTATCCCGACGATTGGGAAATTATTAAAGTTTTGGCTGATTATTATATGGAAGCGCAACTTTATCCCGAAGCTTTAGCTCTTGATGAGCGCATTATCGCGCAATTTCCTAACGACGCCCTTGCCCATTATAATTACGCTTGTAGCCTTTGTCGCATCCATCAACTGGAAGCCTCGTTGATGGCCCTCCAAAAAGCGATTGATCTCGGCTATCATAATTGGGATTTTTTACTGCACGACAAAGATCTAGAAGAACTTCGTAACCAGCCAAACTTCCCAAAATGGGTTCAAAATAATTTGCCAGGCAAAACTTGGCGCGCTCAATTTTGAAAAATTTGTTTTTTGATTATTTTGCATCAGCAGATTTGGGATTAAAAAATAAAGGACAGGAAATCATAGCAAAATTAATTCCGCTACCGTTGCTGCCTTCCGGCCCTGGCGGGGTTGACGGTCTAACTCTCTACCATTCCTGTCCACATTCAAAATAAAGAAAATTTTCTTTCACACAAACCTTTTCTCCCAAGACAATATCTGCTAACAGCAATGCTTGCTTATGACACTGGTAAACTATCTCAAGAAAAGTCAGCGCACTGTTGACCAAGCTCTGAATCGTTATTTGCCCGCAGCTAATCAAACGCCAAAAACAATTCATCAGGCTATGCGCTACAGCATTTTTGCAGGTGGCAAACGCTTGCGACCTATTTTGTGTTTAGCCGCCGCGGAAGCTTGTGGCGGAAAATCTCAAGGAGCGCTCCCCCTCGCCTGTTCTGTAGAATGTATTCACACTTATTCTTTGATTCACGACGATTTACCCTGTATGGACAACGACGACTTTCGTCGTGGCAAACCTACTTCTCATAAAGTTTATGGTGAAGGCATTGCTGTATTAGCCGGTGATGCTTTGCTAACAAGCGCCTTCGAAATTGCTGCGACCTGTCGTGCCTGGCCTCGTTATTCGCATACTGATGTCATTAGCGAAATTGCTCAAGCAGCAGGCAGCCAATTTCTTATTGCTGGCCAAGTCATGGACATCGAAAATGAAGGCAAAAAAATTTCCTTTGCTACATTAAAAAAAATTCACGAAAATAAAACTGCCGCCCTCATTCGCACCTCAGTGCGGCTCGGCGCCATGTCAGCCAATGCCACACCAGCTCAACTCAAACACATTTCCGAATTTGGTCATGCACTCGGACTCGCCTTCCAAATCATTGATGACATTCTTGATATCACACAAACCACTGAAAAATTAGGCAAAAGCGCGGGCAAAGATCTCAAATCCCAAAAAGCAACCTACCCTGCCCTACTAGGTTTACCTAAAGCTCAAAAAGAAGCTGATTATTGGACCCAAAAAGCGCGAAACTCACTTAAACCGTTTGGGAAAAAAGCGAAAAATCTTCATGCCCTTGCCGACTATTTACTCCAACGCGATAATTGAAGTTTATTCATGAGTTTTATCCAATTTCCCGCTTTACAAAAAATAGATTGGATCGAACACATTTTTACCACACGTCACGCTACGGCTACACCCGAACGCCATGTTGACAATCTCGTGTTAAGAGAAAAATTGCCCATAACTCCATATGCTTGGAAAAGTGCTCAACAAATCCACAGCAACCGGGTTGTTGTAGTCACCAAACAATCTGAAAATTGCCAACCCGAGACTGATGCCCTTTGCACCCAAGAAAAAAACATCGCTTTAGCGATTTCTGTAGCTGACTGTTGTGTTATTTACGTTGTTGATCCCCTGACCCAAAGCATCGGACTTGCTCATTCCGGCCGTCAAGGCACAGAGAAAAACATTCTTCAAACGCTAGTAGAAGAAATGAAAATAACTTTTGGCACTGCACCCTCTCAACTCATTGTTCAACTTAGCCCCTGTATTCGTTTTCCTAACTATCCCATCGACTTTGTTTCTCAAATCAAAACCCAAGCGAAAGTACTGGGCATACAACAGTTTTACGATTGTGAAATTTGCACGGCTTCGAATCTTGATCACTACTATTCTTATCGAGCAGAACAAGGTAAAACGGGTCGCATGATGGCCGTGCTAGCAAAAAAATAATTTTTACGTTTTCTAAATCAGAATAAATCTTACTTGCAACTTTGAGCGGCTAACCATAACCAGTCCGATAATCGGTTGAGATAAATAGTCGTTTGAATATTCGAAAAAGCTCCCCTTTCTCTTAATTGCCAAACCTCTCTTTCCGCTCGTCGACATATTGTTCTCGCAACATGAAGCGCTGCAGAAAAACTGGTGGAACCCGGAGTGTCCCAACCTTCAAAAGAAGGAGACGTTTTTTCAATAGCTGAAATCTTTCCCTCCCACCGTTTAACCATTTCCTCAGAAACAAAAGAAAATCCTTTTTCTTGATAACGTTCCCGATCTTCAGACAAAACAGATAACTCTCCCATCACGATTACCAATTCTTTTTGTGCTTGGAAGAGTTCCTGTTTGATTGACTCATTTTCTGCCAGACTTCGTGCCATGCCTAATGCGGCATTTAACTCATCCACCGCTCCATAAGCCGCTACGCGTGGATCGGTTTTTGAGACGCGTCGATTGAACATTAACCCTGTCGTTCCATTATCTCCCGTTTTAGTAACGATTGACATATCTTTAGATTAGCCTAAGGCAAAACAAACGCAATGCTATGAAAAAGCCATTGGCTAAACTTCTATATGGGGCGAGTGAAACTGACGCCAATCTTCTCTACGTTACCCAATTTTTTGCGCCTGATTCTTTCCTTTGGATTTCGATTTCCAAAAAAGAAAAAGAGAAAACTTATGGATTTTTTTCTGACCTGGAAATTGATCGTGCACGACGTACGGCTCGAATCACTCACTGCTTTTCTATCACAAATTTTTCTATTCTCAAAAAATTTGCTAAAATAAAAAATAAAGACATCGCCGCCTTGCTTTCTTTTCTTGAAGAAAAGGAAATTCGACATCTTACCGTTCCCTATACGTTTCCAGCCGGCATCGCTGAGTTACTAAAAAAGCAAGGCTTACAACTTTCGCTGGTAAAAGATGCGGATTTATTTCCAGAACGTCGTGCCAAAACAACTCTTGAAATCAAATATCTTAAACAGGCTCAAGCCGTTGCAGAGCTAGGTATGGCTCGCGCGAAAGAACTGTTGCAACGAGCTAAAATTACTTCAAATGGGTTTTTGCAACTCAATCACCAGCGCCTCACCTCAGAAAAAATACAGGCTGAAATTAATGTTGCCCTTGCTTACGCCGGCGCCGTAGGAGTTCATACCATTGTCGCCGGAGGTGAACAAGCTTGTGATCCTCACGAACGAGGTTATGGTCCCCTACGAGCCAATGAACTTATCATTGTCGATATCTTTCCTCGAGTGATTAAAAGTGGGTATTGGGGCGATATCACTCGCACTTTCGTGCGTGGAAAAGCTTCCGAATCTCAACAAAAACTTTATCAAACCGTTTTGACAGGTCAAAAACGTGCTCTTCAACAATTACACGATAATTGTGATGGAATAAAAATTCAACAAGACATTCGCAATTTTTTTACTGAACAAGGTTACCCAACTGAAATTCGCAAAAAACGTCACGTCGGTTTTTTTCATGGCTTAGGTCATGGTGTGGGTTTGGAAATTCACGAATCACCCCGTTTTGGCTCAGGAAAATTGAGAAAAAATGATGCAATTACCGTTGAACCAGGTCTCTATTATCCTGGTTTAGGTGGAGTACGTGTGGAAGATCTTGTTGTGATTGAAAAGACTGGCTATCAAAACTTGACGCGATTTTCGAAAAATTTAGTTTTATAGTCTTATTAAACTGCAATAATGCGTCCTTTCTAAATTTGTTATGATGACCTGGTTTATTAAAAAAATTCTTGGAACAAAAAATCAGCGAGAAATTCGCAAGCTGATGCCATTTGTGGCAAAGATTAATGAAATCGAAAAAACCTATTACTCTTTATCAGATGATCAACTGCGCGCAAAAACTGAAGAATTTAAACAGCGCCATCAGTCCGGTGAAACGTTAGACGCGTTACTTCCAGAAGCTTTTGCTGTGGTAAAAAATGCTTGTCGCCGCTTTACTCAAGCCAAACGTCGTATTTTGGTTCGCGGCCAAGAATTAACCTGGGAAATGGTTCCTTTCGATGTGCAATTACTAGGCGGCATGGTGCTTCATCAAGGTAAAATCGCTGAAATGGCAACAGGCGAAGGTAAAACTTTAGTGGCCACACTTCCCACTTATCTCAATGCTTTAACGGGTCGCGGTGTGCATGTGGTGACTGTAAATGATTACCTAGCTCAACGTGATAGCGAGTGGATGGGCGAAGTTTATCGTTTTTTGGGGTTAACGGTAGGTTGCATTCAACATGACATGTCTTCTGCTGAGCGGCGCGAGCAGTATGCTTGTGATATCACTTACGGAACCAATACCGAATTTGGTTTTGATTATCTGCGCGATAATGGGATGGCCTCGCGCGCGGAAGATCAAGTGCAACGTGGCCATTATTTCACCATCGTCGATGAAGTAGATAGTATTCTGATCGACGAAGCGCGCACCCCTTTAATTATCTCTGGACCCGTCACGGTGGCTTCCAATTTCCAATTTGAAAAATTTAAACCTGCTATTGAACGATTGGTTCGCGAACAAACCACACTTTGCAACCGTTTCGCTGCAGATGCCAAAACTGCTTTTGAAAAAAACGATATTACCACAGCAGGAGGCGCGCTTTATCGAGTTAAAACCGGCATGCCCAATAATAAACAGCTTCTCAAAATGTTGGAGGAGCCGGAACTGCGTCGCGCCCTAGAAGATTTTGAAACGAATCTTTACGCTGACACGCGTCGCGAAGAGCTTTATCGCATTAAAGAAGAACTCTACTTTACCATCGATGCAAAAAATAACGACGCGGATCTTTCTGCCAAAGGTCGCACTTCTTTGAGTCCTAACGATCCCGATGCTTTTGTTGTCCCCGATCTTTTGACCCAGATGCACGATATCAATAGCGATCCCAACCGATCACGCGAAGAAAAAGATAAATTGGTACAAGAAGCTCAAACCAATTTTGATCAGTCCACTGATCGCATTCATACTATTTCACAATTACTACGCGCTTACTGCACTTTGGAAAAAGATGTTCAATACGTTGTGCAAGATAACAAAGTGATGATTGTTGACGAATTTACTGGTCGCGTTTTACCCGGCCGCCGTTGGAGCGATGGTTTACATCAAGCCGTAGAAGCCAAGGAAGGCGTAAGAATTGATCGCGAAACGCAAACGCTTGCAACTATAACGATCCAAAATTATTTTCGCCTCTATCAAAAACTTGCTGGCATGACCGGAACGGCAGAAACCGAAGCCAATGAATTTCATGACATTTACAAATTAAGCGTGGTAGTCATTCCACCTAATCGAATTTGCGTTCGCAATGATGGTAACGATTCTATTTATAAAACGCGGCGTGAAAAATATAATGCCATTGTGAACGAAGTTAAAGAAGCGCATGCCAAAAAACAGCCTCTTCTTATCGGCACAGTTTCAGTAGAAGCGTCCGAACTGCTTTCACGCATGCTCAAGCGAGAAGGCATTATTCATAATGTGTTAAATGCTAAATTCCATCAACAAGAAGCGGAGATTGTGGCGCGCGCGGGTCAGGCCGGTGCAGTAACCATTGCCACGAACATGGCGGGTCGTGGAACGGATATTAAATTAGGCCTTGGTGTGGCGGAATTAGGCGGGTTACGAGTTATCGGAACAGAACGTCATGAAGCACGCCGTATTGATCGACAATTACGCGGACGTTGCGCGCGTCAAGGTGATCCTGGTTCTTCTAAATTTTTTATCTCTTTTGAAGACGAACTCATGCGCAACTTTGCTGATTCTCGAAAGCTAGCGCTTTGGATGACCAAATTGGGCATGAAAGATAATGAGGAGTTGGAACATCCCCTGCTCAATCGCAGCGTGGAAAATGCGCAAAAACGTGTTGAACAACGCAATTACACCATTCGCAAACACACGTTGCAGTATGACGATGTTATGAATCAGCAGCGCATGATTGTTTACGATTTTCGTAACGAGATTCTTCACACCACTCATCCTCGCCAACAAGTTTTTGAAGTGATAGAAGAAGTGCTTAAAAATCATGCTGAAGAAAAATTTTCTGATTCCGAATCCGGTTCAGAGAATTTCTTGGAATGGGTCAATCGCACTTTTCCCATCAACCTTTCGCGTCAACAGCTTGATTCTTTTTCTGAAGAGGCGGCTTTGACGAAATACTGCTTGGAGCAAATCGAAAAATCTTATGATTTAAAAACGAAATTTGAAGAACCTAATGCTACTCAAACATTAGAGCGTTTTATGATTCTAGGCGCTTTAGATCGTTTATGGCAGGAGCATCTCTATGCCATGGATGGATTGCGCACTAGCATTGGTCTACGCGCTTATGGTCAAAAAGATCCGCTTTTGGAATATAAACAAGAAGCCTTTTCGATGTTCGAAGAAATGATGCGCGAAATGAAAGAGGAAATCGCATCGAACCTCTTCCGATCAACAGCAAGCTTGACGGCCTTTGAGCAATTTTTAGCCGCTTTACCCCAACGTTTTGTTCATGAAGAAAGTTCGGCTCTAGGCGGACCTTCTACCGCTAATCCTGATCCTTCAACCTCCACTTCCTCCGATATTGTTTCTGAAACCATTGCTCAAGTGGCTCAACCGGTTCGTCGCGCCATGCCAAAAGTAGGTCGCAACGATCCCTGCCCTTGTGGTAGTGGTAAGAAATATAAAAATTGTTGTGGATTGTAAAAATGCTTTTTTTTAGTTTTAATGATTTCGCAATGCTTGAGCGACTTCTTGAAAGCGGTATTGAATTATCTTACGATCATGTGGAAATAGGATATTGTTTTCGGAAATTTCTCGTATTAAGTGCGCATGTTTTATTAAAGCACGACGACGTGATGAAATAATTTCTTTGTCCAGCATTTGATAAATGCTATCAAACATTCTTAAAATCACGGCCGTATTATCTTTACCGCTCTGTCGAATCTGATGAAATGCTTCATCTAAAAAATATTGGTAAGTATTAGAGCGCGCAAGAAGTCGGACTTCATCATTTTTTAGATAAATTCCACACGGAATTTTTCTTTTTATTAACCGCTTAAGAATAGCGCCCAGATAATCGATACAGGTTACCGCAGTTGTCGTATCATTCACACTTGGTGATAAAGCTTTTAAAGCGATGTCTACCAATTGGCGAATTCCAAAAGCTGCATCTTGTTCAATGGTTCGATAAGCTGCCACACCAAAGTAGCGATTAAGAAATGCTGGATTCCCGTTACTGGGTTCGTAATTTGCTATGGAAAGTAAAGCGCTCCCTTCCATCACAAACTCGCCAACTCCTCGCAATACACGAATTATCGTATTATTTTCTTCAGCCCATTCTATCAACTCTTCCCTGTCTATCCCTTGGATATAGCCGGTTTTTTGTGAAAGAACTTCATGCCAGGATTTGTCTTTTAAAAAATCCTCTATTTTTTCAAACTGTTCTTCCTGATTTACTTTTTCAGGATAAAGTTCATCAATTACTTCTTTTGTTTCCTGTTCGATGGCGCAAATAATATGAGACGCCTGAATCGAAGTCGTGATGTGATGAATAAAAAAAATTAAAAAAGCAATTCCCACTACTCCCAGTGCAATTCCTACTAACACTGAAACTGAAGGAATAAACGTTTCTGAGCCTCCTCGAATAGTGCGTAGCACAACAAGACAATAAATAAAAATGCTTAAAAACATGCCAAGAACTGTCTGATTAGCCCGATCGCGAATGAAATTGCGTAAAACACGCGAGGTGTATTGGCTGGAGGCTAAAGATAAGGCAACAATAGTGATAGAAAAAGTTACTCCCGCCACCGTAATCATCGAACCAGCCACACCGGTTAAAATTCCTCGCGCTCCATCGGCACTCGCTCCAAAAAGTCGCGCATTAAATCGAACCAAATTAGCACCTATTTTTGTATCTAACTCCACCAATACTACCCCTAAACAACCCGCGCCTAATACCATCAGAGCAGGAATGAACCAAAAGCTAGATCGTAATGAAATCCAAAGTTGCTGAAGTCTTATTTTCATTGGTTATTGACCTTTTTATTTTGTTTAATTCGCTTATATAAAACCCTGGCAATGCTTAACGATTTCGGTGTAGCTTTTTCCCCAACTGGCCATCCCTCCCGCTGACGCGATCGATCGCCATCAGTATCCTCAGTTTGATCATGAAATAAAATGTGCCGTGTGGGAAAAGGCAAATCAACCCCATGAGCCAAAAGATTTTTTTTAATCTCGGCAATGACTTGATCACGTGCATCCAACGCATCCGCTCGACGAGGTGGAGTGATCCACCAGCGAACACGCAATGTGACAGAACTTTCTCCAAGACCTACAGTCAAAATACTAGGAGGTGGTTCTTGTAAAATTCCTTCAAAATGTCTCAGAATTTGAAAAATTAATCCTTTGGCATAATCAATATCATCACCATAACCAATACCAATTTCACATTCGATTCGACGCTTTTCGTAAGCAGTATGAATCATAACCGACTTGGTAAATAGATCTGAATTAGGAATGACCACTCGCCGTCCATCATAAGTGCGAATAATTGTGGCGCGCGTTTGAATATCTTCAACTGTGCCTTCAAACTCATCAACTTTAATCTGATCTTCGATACGAAAAGGTTCGGTAAGCAATAAAATAATACCCGCCAGAAAATTTTGTAGCACATCACGAAAAGCAAATCCAATCGCCACCCCTGTAAGACCTAATAATTGCACGAGTTGCCCAGGCTTAAAAGTGGGAAGCGCAATCACCAAAGCCACTAATAGACCTACAAAAATAATTAATCCTTGGGTAAGACGACCCAAAACGAGTCCCAGATTTTGGTGTCGGCGACGTCGCATCGAAAACCGTCTCACCAGTGTGCGAACGCCTTTGGCAAAAAAAAGAAAAAGAATAAAAACAAGGAATGCCACCGCTACATAAGGCAAACGTGCGATGACTTGGTCCAACATGTCTTTCAAAGCTTGAATCGCTTCAGAAAAGTCAATATTCATTGATTAAAATTTTACCTTACCTTTCTTTTGAGATACCTTGAAAATAAATTAAGAATGTTTATGAACTGGTCAATGGCTGCAGAATTGAAAACCCGAAAAAGTTATGATCAGTTATCTTAATGGAAAACTTGTTCGATCTTTACCTACGATGGTAGAAATGGAACTCAACGGAATTGGTTACAACGTATTAATTCCCCTTTCTACTTACGATAAATTGCCCACTCCTCCTGCCGCCTTAAAATTGTTGACTCATTTTCATGTAAGAGAAGATGCCCAAATTCTTTACGGTTTTGCGACGGAAGAAGAGCGCTCTTTATTTCAACTTCTAATTAATCATGTGTCCGGTGTGGGACCTAAAATTGCTTTGGGTGTGTTGAGTGGTATTTCCGTCACTCAATTTCGAGCGGCGGTAGTGAATAATGATTTGCAAACACTTTCTCGCATTAAAGGATTGGGAAAAAAAACAGCCGAAAAAATGATCGTGGAACTGCGTGATAAAGTTGGCGTTTCAGCGGCGTGGGAGCAAGCATCCCAGGATTTAGCGCTTTCACCTCAAGCGCAAAGGGTCAATGATGCAGTTTTAGCTTTGATCGCTTTGGGCTATAAACAGATCGAAGCTCATCGGGCTATTAAACAAGTGCAAGAGAAGCAGCCTGAAGCTTTAGTTGAAGATTTGGTGCGTGAGGCGTTGAAAAGTCTTTAAAGTCAGCTATTAGCCGTTGGCAATTAGCTAACAGCTAAAAGCTAATCGCTCAGTAATTTTTCCTGTAATTTTGCAAGGGACTTTTGCCTGCGAAAAATTAATTGCCATAATATTGACTTTTTAAGTAAGAATTCATATATTAAAAGTATGAAAACAATCGTGTCAGAGAAAGGGCAGATTACCATTCCTAAATCGTTGCGAATGCGTTTGGGTCTTAAGTCTGGCACCGTCCTTATCTTTACCGAGCAAAAAGGCAAATTAATCGCTGAAAAAAAGAGTAGCCAGGATGTTTTTTCTCAGTGGCAAGGAAAAGGTCACATCCCTTTTGGTAAAACAACCGATGATTACTTGAAGGCAATTCGCGATGGTAACAGCCGTTGATACATCGGTTTTATTAGACGTTTTAACGAATCATTCTTCGTTTGCCGAAGTTTCTAAGTCGGCACTGAGACAAGCGTTTCAAGAAGGTTCTTTAATTGTTAATGAAACCGTCATTGCAGAATTGTCCCCTGCCCTATCGGCTTCACAATTTCGTCATTTTCTTGATGATTGGGAATTGAATTTTGTTCCATCTTCATTGGAAAGCGCTTTACTGGCTGGAGAAATGTTTCGTTACTATATCAAGCAAGGCGGCAAACGAGACCGTGTTTTGCCCGATCTTTTGATCGGCGCTCACGCCCAAAAACATGCCAATCGATTACTAGCTCGTGATCGAGGTTATTTTAAAAATTATTTTAAACATTTAAAAGTGTGGGATCCTTCGTTAAAGTGAGTTCATGAAAGGCAGTAAAATTGATGAGTTTAACCAAGAGGAAGATTCTTCTTTAGATCTTTCTTTACGGCCTATCGACTTTTCTGATTTTGCGGGTCAGGAAAAAATTAAGGAGCGTTTGGAGGTTTTAGTTCAAGCTGCTCATTCGCGCCAAGAACCTTTGGAACATCTTTTGTTTTGTGGACCTCCGGGTTTAGGAAAGACAACGTTGGCTAACATTTTATCAAAAGCGATGAATGCCAATCTTAAAACCACATCTGGCCCTGTGATTGAAAAAGCAGGCGATTTAGCCGGTTTGCTCACTAATTTGGAACGGGGAGATGTTTTGTTTATTGACGAAATTCATCGTCTCAATATGACGATTGAAGAATATCTTTATCCTGCAATGGAAGATTATCGTTTGGATATCATCATTGACCAAGGACCAAACGCGCGAAGTGTGCGATTGAATCTACCCAAATTTACTTTAATTGGCGCCACGACACGCGCGGGCATGTTAAGTGCTCCCCTACGCTCCCGTTTTGGTATGGTGAATCGTCTGGATTATTATGAAGCTGAAGATTTACAAAAAGTCATTCTTCGTTCTTCGCGAATTTTAAATATCGAGCTTGATGAAAGCGGCGCCAAAGAAATTGCACAACGTTCCCGAGGAACCCCGCGCATTGCCAATAACCTTTTGCGCTGGGTGCGCGATTATTCCTCAGTAAAAACAGCATCGACAATCACCCGTGATGTTGCTGACAAAGCCCTAGCCATGTTGGAAATTGATGAAGACGGTTTGGATGAAATGGATTTGCGACTTTTAGAAGCTTTAACGCAACGTTTCAATGGCGGACCGGTAGGCTTAAATTCTCTCGCGGTTGCGGTTGGTGAGGAAGCTGGAACTTTAGAAGAAGTGCATGAACCTTATCTCATCATGCAAGGATTTTTGAAACGCACGCCGCAAGGTCGAGTTGCGACCAAACGGACTTATGACAAATTTGGTTTAAAACCGTCTGGGCGACAACAAGAATTATTTTAAAATTCCACACTTATGCCGCGACGCACTGATATTCATTCGATTTTACTCATTGGTTCTGGGCCTATTGTTATTGGGCAAGGATGCGAATTTGATTACTCTGGCGTGCAAGCTTGTAAAGCGCTACGGGAAGAAGGATTTCGCGTCATTTTAGTTAATAGCAATCCGGCCACCATTATGACCGATCCGGAATTTGCCGATGCGACTTATATTGAACCGATCACGGTTGAAGTGGTGGAAAAAATTATCGCTAAGGAAAAACCGGATGCTTTGCTGCCAACATTAGGCGGTCAAACGGCTTTAAATACTGCCATGGCATTATCGGAAAAAGGCATTTTAAAAAAATATGGTGTGAAATTAATCGGTGCTAATGAGGAAGCGATTCGCAAAGGAGAAGATCGCCAACTTTTTAAAGAAGCGATGCAAAAAATTGGTTTAGATGTTCCTCTATCTGGCATTGCCCATTCACTCGAGGAAGCTCGCGAAGTAGCGAAAAAGATCGGCCGAATGCCGTTAATTATTCGTCCTGCTTTTACTTTAGGTGGCAGTGGCGGAGGTGTGGCTTATCATTTTGAAGAGTTTGAATCTATCGTCGCCCAAGGGTTGGCGTTATCACCCGTCAGTGAAGTGTTAATTGAAGAATCGCTTATTGGTTGGAAAGAGTTTGAAATGGAGGTGATGCGAGATCGTGCCGATAATTGCGTGATTATTTGTTCGATTGAAAATTTTGATCCTATGGGAGTTCATACGGGTGACAGTATCACAGTGGCTCCAATTCAAACGCTTTCGGATAAAGAATATCAAGCTATGCGTGATGCTTCGTTTGCGGTAATCCGCGAAATTGGCGTAGAAACCGGTGGCTCTAATATTCAATTTGCGATTCATCCAGAAAATGGTCGCATGATTGTGATCGAAATGAATCCTCGCGTTTCACGATCATCAGCTTTGGCTTCAAAAGCAACGGGTTATCCCATAGCCAAAATCGCAGCAAAATTGGCAGTGGGTTATACTTTGGACGAGTTAAAAAATGATATCACTCAAGAAACGCCAGCCAGTTTTGAGCCGACCATTGATTATGTTGTAACAAAAATTCCGCGTTTTACTTTTGAAAAATTTCCCGACGCTGATCCGACGCTAACTACGGCAATGAAAAGTGTTGGAGAAGCGATGTCAATTGGTCGCACGTTTAAAGAATCATTTCAAAAGGCGTTACGCTCTTTAGAGGTGGGGGCTTGGGGCTTGAGCGGTGGTAAACAAGGTGGTGACACTATTTTTTCAAAAGAAGATATTGAAAAAAAAATAAAAACTCCTTGTGCAGAACGGGTATTTTATTTGAGACATGCTTTTCGAGCTGGGATGTCGTTGGAGGTTATTTATGAGTTAACTCATATTGATCGTTGGTTTTTAAAACATATTGAGCAACTGGTTCAAGAAGAAGAAAAGATTCGGTGTCAGGGACTCAATAGTAAGGAATCTATTTTAAGGGCAAAGCAGTTAGGATTTTCAGATCGGCAATTGGCCCATTTCACCAATCAAACGGAGTCTGATATTCGAAAAAAACGTTATGCAGAAAAAATTTTACCCAGTTATCGTTTAGTGGATACTTGTGCTGCGGAGTTTGAGGCTTATACCCCTTATTATTACTCCACTTACGATTGCCAAGAAGATGAAGTTCGTAAGTCTGATAAGAAAAAAGTGATGATCTTAGGTGGAGGCCCAAATCGTATTGGTCAAGGAATTGAATTTGATTATTGTTGTGTTCACGCTTCATTTGCTTTGAAAGAGTTGGGCTATGAGACGATCATGGTGAACTCAAATCCGGAAACGGTTTCCACCGATTACGATACCAGTGATAAACTTTTTTTTGAGCCGCTAACTTTGGAGGATGTGTTGCATATTTATGAGCGCGAACAATGTTGGGGAGTTATCGTTCAGTTTGGCGGGCAAACTCCTTTAAATTTAGCGACGGGGTTGGCAGCAAATGGAGTTAACATTTTGGGTACTTCGGTTGAAAACATTGAAGCAGCGGAAGATCGCAAATTATTTCAACAGATGTTGAAGCAGTTAAATTTAAAACAACCTCCTAACGAAACGATTACAAGCGAATCCGAAGCACTTCGAGCTGCTGAACGTGTGGGTTATCCCCTGCTCATGCGTCCTTCGTTTGTTCTCGGTGGACGCGCTATGCGAATTGTTTACAGCGATGAGGAAGTCAAAACTTACTTGAAAGAAGCTGTGGAAGTTTCTTCAGAGCGCCCGGTATTAATGGATCGTTTTTTAGAGGATGCAATCGAGGTAGATGTGGATTGTGTGAGTGATGGTGAAATAACTGTGATTGGTGCTGTCATGCAGCATATTGAACAAGCGGGTGTTCACTCCGGTGATAGTGCTTGCGTTATTCCGGCTTTCTCTTTGTCCGAAAAAGCGCTTAGAGAAATTCGTGAAGCTACAAAAAAAATGGCCCAGGCACTAAAGGTTAAGGGTTTGATGAATGTTCAATTCGCTGTTAAAGAAGATGAAATTTATGTTTTAGAGGTGAATCCTCGCGCTTCGCGAACGGTGCCTTTTGTGAGCAAGGCCATTGGAGTGCCTTTAGCAAAATTAGCTGCAAAAGTGATGGCTGGCCAATCATTGAAAAAACTTAAGTTTACTGAAGAAATTGTTCCTAAATATTTTTCTGTAAAAGAAGCGGTTTTTCCTTTTGCAAAATTTAAACAGGTTGACATTTTGCTTGGGCCTGAAATGAAATCTACGGGGGAAGTGATGGGTATGGACGATAGTTTAGGGATGGCTTATGCGAAGTCACAAATGGCTGCACAACCTGCTTTACCTGCTCAAGGAAAGGTATTTTTTGCAATTAATTCAAAAGATGAACCACAGCTCAGAACATTAGCTCAAAAATTGTTGGATCTTCATTTTTCGCTCTGTGCTTATGATGAGACTGCTGATTTTTTTGAAAAAAATAATATTCCTTTCCAACGATTGACCCACGCGAATCAAGGGAACTCGAGCGTTTTGGAATTGTTAAAGCAGGGTGAGATTTGTTTAATCATTAATACGCCATCCTCCTCGGTTCAACGACAGGAAGAAAGACAATTTCGCACGCTAGCTTATCATCGAAAAGTGCCAGTTATGACGACAATACCAGGAGCGCAAGCGGCGATTCATGGCATGACAGAATTAAAATATGCAAATTTTACTGTAAAAAGTTTGCAGGAATATTTTTAGTCTTTATTTTTTTCGTTGCATGAAAGTGTGGATGCCACACTCCGTTTTATTAAAGCCAATCCAGCGACCAGCTCTTTCATTTTCACCTTCCGTAATTAAACGTGTGCAAGTGTAGCAACCGATGCTACGATAGCCGCGATCGTGCAAGGGATTGTAAGGTATTTTGTGTTGTTTAATATAAGCCCAAACGGCATCCCTCTCCCATTTTGCCATAGGATTTAATTTGATAATTTCTTTTCCCGGATCAACTTCGTAAAGTTCGAATACACCAATAGAAGCACGTGCTTCACTTTGCTCTCGACGCAAGCCGGTTATCCAGCAATCCAAAGTTTTTAGTTTTGCTTGTAATGGCACCACTTTTCTTAGGGTGCAACATTGGTCGGGTTCGCGCTCCCAAAGTTTGTCGCCAAAATGTTTGGCTTGTTCTTCTACGGTATAATCGGGAGTTAAGGTTTCTATTTTTATTTCAAAAAAATCTTCCAAACGTTTTTTTAGTTCTAACGTTTCTGGAAAAAGCAGGCCGGTGTCTAAGGTAAAAACAGGAATGGGTAGTTGATTGATTTTTGCTAAATGCATCATCACGAGACCTGCACCCTGAAAACTGGTTCCAATAGCACTTCGACTCGAAAATTTTTCCCAAGCCCATTTTAAGACATCTGGTGTTGACCAATCTTCTAAATATTCTGCACCTTCAAAAAAATCCATATTACTAATATTAACCTGAATGGAAGTGGGTGCTAGCTCAATACAAATTTTTCGGAGCGACAGGATTTGAACCTGCGACGTCTTGCTCCCAAAGCAAGTGCTCTACCAAGCTGAGCTACGCTCCGTAATTTTGCATAATCATAGCAAAGGTTTTAGCCATTGCAATCTTAGCGAATATTTTAATAAGCTGCTTGGGCGCCCTTGATATTTTTCTTTTTAATCCAAGGCATTAACCCTCGCAAGCGTGCGCCTACTTTTTCGATGGAGTGATTTTCGCCAGCTTTAAGAAGGGCATTATATTTTTTATAACCGCCTTCGTATTCGCGAATCCAGTTTTTAGCAAATTTGCCATTTTGAATTTCTTTAAGCGATTGTTTCATCCGAGCTTTGACACTTTTATCAATAATTTTGGGACCTACGCTGACATCACCCCATTTTGCAGTTTCAGAAATGGAAAAGCGCATGCCGCTGATGCCAGCTTCGTTAATCAAATCAACAATTAACTTTAATTCATGTAAGCATTCAAAGTAAGCCATTTCAGGTGAATAACCAGCTTCTACTAAGGTTTCATAACCGGCTTGAATTAAAGCGGTGCAACCGCCGCAAAGGACCGTTTGTTCTCCAAATAAATCGGTTTCCGTTTCCTCTTTGAAAGTTGTTTCAATCACGCCAGCGCGTGTGCCACCAATGCCTTTTGCCCAGGCTAATGCTAGTTTTTTGGCTGTGCCTGTCGGATTTTGATAAATAGCAATTAATGATGGCACACCTTTGCCCTCCAAAAACTGGCGTCGAACAATATGCCCCGGACCTTTAGGAGCCACCATAATGACGTTGACATTTTTGGGAGGAACTACCGTTTTAAAATGGATAGAAAATCCATGTGAAAAAACGAGTGTTTTACCTGCAGATAGGCTTGGAGCAATATCCCGCTTGTAAGCTTTGGGTTGTTTGGTGTCAGGGATTGCAATCATAATGAGATCAGCTCGTTTGACTGCTTCTGCTGTTTCGTATACTGAAAAACCTAATTTTTTTGCAACTGGAATCGACTTACTGCCTTTATAAAGACCAATAATTACTTTGACTCCACTTTCTTTTAAATTGAGTGCATGTGCATGACCTTGAGAACCAAATCCGAGCACTGCCACTATCTTACCTTTTAATGGTGCTAATGAGGCATCTTTATCATTATATATTTTTGCTGCCATAATTGTTTATTTCCTTCTATTTTTTCGTTCGTTTTAAAGCAATTTTGCCAGTGCGGCTTAAATCTAAGATTCCAAAGTTACCCATGAGTTCGAGAAATTTTTCTACTTTGCCTTCATCACCGGTTAATTCGATGGTAAGAGAGTGAGGCTGCACATCTACGATTTTAGTTCGAAAAATATCGCACATTTGCATGACTTCGCTACGGGTTTTGGAATCAATTTTTACTTTTACCAAGACCATTTCGCGGCTGACACAATCACCATTTTTAAAATCAATCACTTCAATCACGTCTACCAATTTATAAAGTTGCTTGGTGACCTGTTCCAAAACTCGATCATCTCCTGAAACTACCATCGTCATACGAGAGGTTTTTGGATCGTGAGTGGGGCCTACGTTTAGAGTTTCGATGTTATAGCCTCGACCCGAGAATAGACCGGAAACTCGGGTTAGAACTCCGAATTTATTCTCAACCAAAATGGAAATGGTATGTCTCACAAGCTTTATTGGATTGTAGGATGGTTAGACGATGTCTGCGGGGTGGTCAACCGGTTTTTATTTTTTCCTCCATTCGGCGTCGCCCCATAGTTGTTCTAAAGCGTAATGTTGACGCATTTTTTCGTGAAAAATGTGAATGATAAGATCGCCATAGTCCAAGATCATCCAATGACTGGTCGCGGTTCCTTCCACAGCGTAAGGTTTTCGTCCTGTGTCTTCGCGAACTTTCTTTTCTATTTCTTGAGCGATCGCTTTTAATTGTGGCTCGGATTGGGCGGAACAAATCAGAAAATAATCAGTAAAGGTGGGAAGCTTTTTGAGATCTAAAATAGTGATATCGGTTGCTTTTTTGTTTTCTGCGCTTTCACGACAGAGTGTAATAAGTTTTTTGGTGGTGACCGGTTTCATGAAGAATAAATTTTTTTCCTTTTGATATAATGAGCGACTTCTTCTGTTACAAGATAGCGAATCGATAAACATTTTTTGATTCGAGAACGAATTGCTGTGGCACTAATATCGATTCGACGAGTTAATAAAAATTTATTTCGGAGTGCTCCTTTCTTTGTTTCATCGCGATTTAAAAAAGTAAAGGTCACTTTTTGTTTCAACTCTTCAAAACGGTGCCACGTTTTTAATTTAGCGATTTGATCCGATCCCAATAACCAAAATAGTTTTGCTCGAGGAAATTTTTTTTGGAAATAGCTTACAGTATCAATCGAATAAGAAATACCACCCTGTCGAATTTCAAAATCATCCACTTTGAGCCGTGTTTCCCCTTTGATCGCCAGTTGCAACATTTTCAAGCGATCTTGGTTGCTAGCTACGGGATTGTGTTTTTTATGGGGCGATTGTGCGCAGGGAACAAAATAAAGTTTATCCCAACGAAAAGTTTCTAGCGCAGTGCGTGCTAAAATGAGATGTCCTTGATGCACGGGATCAAAAGTTCCGCCGTAAATTGCAATTTTCATTCTTGATTTAATTTACTTTTCCTCGGGGTCGTAATAATCATAGTAGGCAGTGTAAAATTCGTAAAGCTCATGTTCACGTGTGTCGACGTTATTAAATACAGCGCCTAAGATTTTTACGTTGTTTTCTTGCAAGATATTTTTAACTCGTTGTGCCACATATAGCGGGTATTGATGAGGTTTCACTACCATAATGACCCCTTGCACACCTCGGACTAAGCGCAATGCGTCGCTAACGCCGATAATGGGAGGAGCATCCCATAGAATCCATTCATAATCTTTTTTAAGTTCGGTCATGATTTCTTCTAACCGATCTGAATTGAAGCTTTGCATGGCTGCTTCGGTAACCAATCCACTTGAAATAAAATCGAGATTGGGTAGGCGTGTTGCAGTGATGGCTTCGGAAATCGACCGTGTTTGAGTCAATAGCTGACCTAATCCAATGGCATTGGGAAGGTTCAAAATTTTATGCAAGCGAGGTCGACGTAAATCAGCATCAACCAATAATGTTTTTGCGCCACTTTCAGCAATCACCCAAGCTAAATTAAAAAGCGTAGTCGATTTTCCCTCCCCCATTCCTCCGCTTATCAAGGTCAAAGTGCGACAGGCTGATAATTTATTTTCGATTTTTGCTTTTAATAAACGATAACCTTCAGCATGGGGCGAAGCGGCTTGGGCATGATTTAAGGTAGGCACATCTTGAGGAATGACCGCTAGCACAGAAATGCCTGTGGCGCGTTCAAATTGATCGATTGTTTTTACTGAACGATCCAGTCCGCGAATACCCAGTAAAGTAATAATGGCTAAACCTAAGGCGCCTATGCCACCGATGTTTACTAGTTTCACCCAATCAGGTTGCCAGGCGTGGCCTTCCACATCGCCACGAATTAAAATAGGCGGAGGCAGTTTTGAGGATTGATAGTTTTTTTGCAGCAACGTTTCATAAGTTTGCTCATCACGTTCCAATTGAGATTGTGCTTGGGTCAATTTATTTTGGAGCGAAATGATTTTTTCAGAAGGCGGTAAGGATTGTTGTATTTTCTGGGTTTCTTCCATCTCTTTTTTGAAAGTTTCCATTTTTTTTTCTGAAGCGATCATTTCATTTTCCATGTCTTGTCTTAAGCTCAATACGATGCTGCCCAAACGTTTTTGTATCCCTACTAGTAATTCTGCAGCTTCTTGAAAACGTGGATGATCTTTTCCATAGCCTTCGATTAAGAGCTGTTCCATTTGCGCTTCCAAGTCGCGATATTGCGATAGCAAATCAGAAATCAGACTGGTTTCGACGCCTGTTTTGATAAAATGATCCGCTAGATCGATAGACGATAAATCCTTAACGAGGTTCCATTGCCTTTTTTTTTCGTCAAGGAGCGCTTTCTCTTCTGCCCAGCGTCTTTCGAGTCCTTCCGATTTTTGTATTTCGGCGAGATGGTGAGTAGCTTGATTGGTGAGCGTGGAAAGTTGGCTAGATAACGTTTGAACGAGTAAGGTTTGTTTTTGGATCGTGTCACGCAAGTCAGCGGTGTTTTCTTCTAAATCGGGATTCAAACGTCGTTGATAAAAAAAGGTGTAAGATTGGGCCACGGCTCTGGCAATAGCCATCGCTTCATTGAGCGAATTTCCGGTTACTTGAATTTCTAAAAAAGAACTTGATTCGTAAGGAATAAAACGGATTTTTTTAAATAAAAGACGATAAGTATTTTCCAGAGTTAAAGGAGATTTAGACTCAGAACTCCAACGTTGGTTCAGGTGTAACTGTTCGATGACAGGATAAAGGATGTCGCGTTGTTTGAGACTGGTTTGATGAAATTCGATTTCCTTACCTGAGGAAAAAGAACGGGTTAATTCTAAAGTGGCTTTTGCTGTATACTTTGGCGCATGATAAAAATAAAAACCCGTTGCCAGCAAAAAAAAGCCAAGAAAAAACAACACTAATTTTAGTAAGTTGAGGGAAAGATAGCGAATGATAGTATTGAAAGAAAAACCATTCGCCATGAATAACTCATTAAAAAAAATTGAAATTCTAAATAGTTTATTTGCGTCGTCGCAATAAAGGTAAAACTACTTTACTTGCTAGTAATAAGCCAGAAAAAAACTTGGCAACGCCCGATTTATGAGAGGATTCTATGGTTGGAGGTTTTTCTTGTTTTTGTTTTTTTAACAAGCTTCGGATGGCCAAAAAGGCAGCGATACTTTTTGCAAAACCGGCTGCGGCAAAACCTAGTTTGGCAAAACGCCAGGCGGGCCTTAAATTTCTGGCTTGTTGTGTAAGGCTCGTTCGCTGTTGGGCGATATGGGTAATGAGATTTTGCTTTTGTTGGGTTAATTGTGAGAGCGAAGCCATGAATAATCCTTTCGAAGTTCTTCAATCGTTGCTTTAAAGGGAGGAGTTGCTAATTTAACCTGTCGGATAACGATCCAAACGGATAATCCTGTTAAAAGCGCGTAAAGAGCGCTCAATGCCCACACCACAGCATAGCGATAATCGGTTTCCCAGGTGGAGATGATAATTGCTGCTGTGAAAGAAAAAAGAAAAAGGAAAAATAAAACTACACCGATGATAGCGCTAACAAAAAGGATAAAAACACGTTTTTTTTCTTCCTGCCATTCCAGGCAAAACAACTCCATTCGCGTTTTTATCGCTTCTAGGATCGATTCGGATAAATGTTTAATGGATGAAAACCATGAACCAATGCGAGGGGGAGCGCTCATTTGCTCAAGAAAATTAACGACGATTGAGCAGGATACCTACCAAAACACCGATGCCAAATCCAATACCAATGGATTCCCATGGGCGATCGTGAACAAAATCGTCAGTTACGCGCACAGCTTCGCGTCCTTTGTCTTTGGCTACGCTTTCTAATTCGTCGAGTTGTTTTCGGGCTTTTTGCATGCCGTCATTTAATTTTTCTTTAAGTCCTGAAGCTTTATCTCCGAGTTGTCCTGAAGCTTCTTTTAACAAAACCTCGATATCTCCGATGACAGTCTTAAAATCGGAAATTAATTTATTTTTTGTATTAGTTTTTGTCATAGTAGTCGCTTCGCTCATAAGTTTTCTCCAGTTTAATTAATTGTCCTAATCTAAAATAATAGTAATAGTGAAAACTTGCAAGCGGTTTTAGAAATTGCAAATGCATGAGAAGGCAAGTGAAGGTTAAAAATGTGAACTTGCAGGTTATTAAGAAAATTTTATGATTTTCTTTTTCATGTGCCCATGCGCGAGTGGCGAAATGGCAGACGCGCTAGATTCAGGTTCTAGTGGGGAAACCCATGGAGGTTCAAGTCCTCTCTCGCGCACCATAACATAACAAATTTTGGCCCAACCAAGAAAATATCAAAAAAGAGAGTCGGAGTTGAAGACGGACTCATTGCTACTATTTTAATAGTTAGACAATTAATAAAAAAGGTTATGGATGTTATGAGAAAGAAAATTAATTTAGTTTTCGCGCTTGCTACAGGAATGCTGTTGGGTTTGTATCAAGCCAATGCAGTTATCGATGTATCGCTTCAAATGCAGTTGGGCAATCCAAGCGGGGCAACTTCTGATACCAATGATCACAATCATTACCTGATTACGCGCCCTGTTCAAGCGCTCGATTATAACGACAGCAAGGGACATGCAAATTGGGTGAGTTGGGATTTGACGTATGAAGATTTGGGCAAAACCATGCCCTCAGAATATTTCTTCACCGATAACAGCTTGCCTCCTAACTTTTATCATGTAAAGGACAAGGATTATAATGGGGTCAATGCTATTAATTTCAATCGGGGACATTTATGCCCATCTGCGGATCGAACCGATACCGATACTCATAACAATATGGTTTTCTTGATGTCTAACATCATACCCCAATCGGCTCACAATAATAACACTGTTTGGAAAGATTTAGAAAGTTATTGTCGTTCGCTTCTTGCGAAAAACGAACTTCTCATTATGACTGGGCCAAGTGATTGTGGAAAAAATACGCTTCCAAACGGCAAGATATGCATCCCTTCTAAAATCTGGAAAATTATCGTGGTTGTTCCGCGTGGTAAAGGCACGGCGCTAAGTAGGATTACGACAACAACCAACCGGGTAATTGCTGTCAGCATTCCAAACGTTACGAATGGACTGAGCAATGCGTGGCACGATTACATCACCTCTGCATATCAAATTGAACTTGATACGGGGCTCAAGTTTTTCACTGCCTTGCCAGAAGTCATTGCCTCCGCTTTCCGAGCCAAGATAGATGACTTCGCCAATATAAATAGTGTTACACTCGTTGGGTGGGATGCGAGCGGCTCGACTAACTTTGGTCTCTCGCCACTATCGCCAAATTCCAAGGCTACCGGGTTGACCGTTGTTGGTCTTACGCGCGGCTTAGGTGTTTACACAAATGGCGTCGCACCCAAGCGTGCGTGGGGCGGATCGACATTTACAAATAAAAGTTCGGCCAAAGCCATTGCTGCAAATCAATTCATTACTTTTTCAGTTGCGCCCAAAAATGGTTATACCGTTTCTTTTACCAGCATCAACAAATTCGATTATCGACGCTCCGGGACTGGGCCAAGTAAGGGGCTCGTGCAATACCAACTCGACTCAGGTGATTTTGTCGATGTCGCGAATGTTTTCTTCACTGATAATACACCATCCGGTTCGTCCATTGCGCCAATTGATCTCTCGGGTATTACAGATCTTCAAAATGTCGGTTATGGAACGAATGTTACATTTCGCATTGTGATTTGGGGCGGCACAGGTCCAACGGGCAAATGGGGCATTTATGATATGGCGTATTCACCTGCTCCTGATTTCGCTCTGGCAGGCACTGTCTTGACTGAATAAAATAGAAAACATCAGTCTACACTCCATCCGTATTAGTCATTTACTCTTGTTGCCTAGCGATTTCTTATTTCCCACTGGGTAGAAAAATTAGGTAAGACAGCAGCGTTGTTAAATTTCACTTCGCTATTAAATTTAGGATTTGCAAACCAGATCACACGTTGCTGAGTGCCCTTATTTTCCAAAATGATATCGGAACGATTATCATTATTAAAAAATCCTGTTCCAACAAATTCCCAATTGCCCGCAACGCCAAAGGAAAAACCGGTTTGAATCTCTAAATTATCGCTCATTGTCCAAATTACTTTTTCTTTGGTAATGGTGTTTTGCCAAACAAGGTCAGTGCGTTCGTTGTCATCGAAGAAACCGCTCCCAACGATTTTCCACTCTGAGGGAACAATAGGCAAAAATGCTCCAGAAAAAGGTGTGGTGCTCCACATAAACCAGATCAACCGTTCTCCAGTTTGATTGTTTTGCCAGACAATATCAGTGTTGCCATCATTATTAAATTCGCCTGTTGCGGCAATTTGCCAGTTGACATCAATGGTTCCAAGAGAGACTGACTCTTTTACTTTATTTTGATTAGGGAAAACTGGATCTAGCAACCAAATTTCTCGTTCTCCCGTGACTTTATTTTCCATGAGGATATCCGAATGCACATCCCGATTAAAATCGCCGACGGCCGCAATGCGCCAATTGGGCGATGGCATAAAACCATCTTTTTGAATTTTAATTCCTCCTTGCACTTTTTGAAATCCATTCATCAACCAGATTTCGCTATCGCCCGTTAAGGTGTTTTGAAATAAAATATCAGTATCCAAAGAAAAATCGAATTTAGCGCTATTGGCTCGCAACAAGCCGTTCCGTCCATTTAATTTTACGCTGAAAAATCCAGTTTCAAGATCAGCAAATTGTGCTAATCCAATACCGGGATCAAAATCCACTGTGCCTTTGTATTGTCCGACAACGATTGCATTTCCCTCATTGTCACTAGCTAAATCATGAGGGGTATTAAAATTTATCTCGCCTCCCTGAAAGGCTTGAGCCCAGCGAAAATTGCCTGATCCATCCACGCTTGCGGTAAAAATGGTACTCAGGGAAATTCCATTAATAGTCTTAGTTTCTGGTCCGGGATCAAAATCTACTACATCATTAAAAGTTCCTGTTAGAAAAATAGGCTCTGTCGTAAAGGGCTCTGATCCGGTATTGGATTTGTCCAAAGCTAATGCATAAGCGCCTTCATTGCCAACTCCTCCCATGCGTTTCGCCCAAACGAAATTTCCATCTCGATCCAATTTCGCAACATAGATATCATTACCTCCAGCGCTCACTAGATTAAAAATGGGACCATTAGGGTTAAAGTCCACTGTATTAGCAAACCACCCACAAAAAACTATCTCATCCGCAATATCCAAAGCTAAATCGCTGAGAACCTCAGCGTTGCCTCCTCCAATTCTTTTTGCCCAAACAAAATTTCCGGAAGCTGTAAGTTTAGCAATAAAAATATCATACTCTCCCGCACTGTTTAATAAAAATTGTCCTGCTCCAGGATCAAAATCTGCCGTTTTTGTAAAAATACCACCCACGTAGACATTGCCTGTGCGATCCACACCGATGGCCTTGCCATATTCATAATCGTTTAGAGATCCGGTGCCTCCTTTCCCACCCATTTGCTTCACCCACACCAAATTTCCTGCGGCATTCAACTTTAAAACAAAAATATCATTTCCAGCTACAGGAGTTAAAATGGTTTGATTCGCGCTCGGATCAAAATCACATTTCACAAAAAAACTACCGGTTATTAAAATATTGCCTGACGAGTCCACAGTGAGTCCTCGTGGTTTTGCTCCACCAATACCCATAGGCGTTTGTTGTCCTTCGATCTGTTTCGCCCAAACAAAATCCCCATTATTATTTAATTTTAACACGTACATCTCAAAGTCATCTTTTTCCAACTCAAAGACACCAGGTCCGGGATCAAAATCCGTTTTGGAAGCAAATGAACCAGTCAAAATCAAATCTTGAGTTTTCGAATCAATTTTTAAATCTCTTGCGCTAATGCCGTCTTGATTATGAATATGCTTTACCCATATTAATTGACCCGCCGGAGAAAACTTAGCAATGAACATATTTTCACCTTCATCCGTCAAATTGAGAACACTTAAAGGAGAAGGATCGAAATCAAAACTTTCACCATTACTTCCATCAAATGAACCCACTACAAAGGCATTGCCATGAATATCGATTGCAACAGCATCAATCCATGATGCCATGTCAGGATTATTATTACTTTCAATCAAAGTAAAATTATCGGCACGTAAAAAGCTGATGACAGAAAAAAAAGTAAGGGAAATAATATTAAATAATCTCATGTTAACTCCTTATTTTTAAATTTTGTTTTATAAATAATAAATTACATATTTTAAAATAGTCAAAATTTTTTTTGATAAAAAAAGCCCCAGTATTACTGGAGCTTTTTTTATTGAATAATACTAGTTAAACTAGCCTGTAAAGTAATATTTTCAATTATAAACCCTTTGGCAACCGGGCATTTACAGCATGCCAGTCGATATATTTAATAAACTCATCAATATAAGCAGCACGAGCGGTATAAAAATCACTATAATAAGCATGTTCATACACATCTAGTGCTAATAAAGGTGTCACATTCCATACCGGAAAAGTGTCCTGTGCATCACCGATATAATTAAACAATTTGCCCGTAAAGTGATCAATACCGGTCCAAGCCCAACCGCGACCCGACATGCCGGTTGCTTTCAGTTCCTTCACATAATTATCGTATGAACCAAAATCGCGATCAATTAATTCCGCAATTTTGCCAGAAGCTTTGCCATCCCCTCCTAAACAATCGAAATAAATCTCATGATTTTTCAATCCGCCAATAGCAAACGTTAAACCCGTTTTCAAAGAGCGCAACGTAGAAAAAATCTGATTCGCTACCGCAGCATCAGCAGGATCCGGCACTCCTAACTTCTCCAAAGCTTGAAAAATCCCATTCGTTTTATTCACATAACCCGTGTAAAGCTTCATATGTTCTTCATGGGTTTTGTCCGAAATCTTCCCCGTTTTCCCTTTCACCTTCGCCAATAACTGTTCCTGCTTATTTTCGTATTGTGGATATTTCATATCAATTTTCTTTCTTTTATAATTTGTCCGATTTCCTTTATGAGCAGAATAAAACGACTTTTCCTCAAGTCAATCCCTCACCAAGCCGTCTTGTCTAAAAAACAACAGTCCAAGAAACTGTCTTTTCCCACCTATCTATTTCTCCCACAGATAAAACATCCACACCAATCGTTGGTGTAATATCCTGTTCTTTTAAAGCCGTGTAATCGGCCAAAAATTTTGATTTTTCTTTCTCTAAAAGAGTGAGATCTTTTCTTATCACTTCATTTTCTATTAAAAATTTTTCATCCAAACAAATCACTCCTTCCCCACGAAATAATAAATTGATATCAACCCGATGCCATACTTGCACCCCAGCCGCAATACGAATCGCCTCTCGCGATTGCTCTTCGATCCGCAGATCGCCCGTCACCTCCAACAAAATTTTTCTTTTTTTTTCTGGCTCTTGTGAAACTTCAATAATAGAAGAGCATCCACCCCTTTTCGTCACATTCATTGCCCATTCTACACTCGCCCATAAATCCGATAACAAAGATAATCCTCCATAAATAATACTCTCTTCCAATTCCAACTCTCTTTGACGCGCGCTAAATGCGCAACCAAAACAATGCACTCCTTTTAACTTTTGCCATTCCGCTAATCCCAGAACTCCTTCATCCACAGCATATAAATAAACCGAATACCCTTCCCTTAGCGCCTCCTCAATTTTAACTCGCGCCTCAATAAATCCCTTTGAAACAGGTCCCGCTGCCAAGAGCACACCTAAACGTTTGATAGCTATGCCCACAAAAGCCGAATTCCTCGAGACTTCACCAAAATTGGGATTCCCTCCTCACACACATATAACATCTTCTCATCCTCGCGAATTAACCCTTGTTTGATTATCTGTCTAACGGGTGTGCCATTGCGAAAACATAAAAAGCCCATTTCTATAGCCGCATTCAATCGCGGTAATTCATCCTCTTGCAACCATCTTAAAGCTTGTTGAGAGCTGGGACAAACCAATACCGATAACAATCGCTGATCTATCCCCTGCTTTTTGGAATAGCAATGACACTTTTTACTTTGTAAAAAAGAGAGAAAACTCACTCTAATTTTATGCCGCCATTTAATTGGGAAAGCAACGTTTATTAGTGGATAGGGAAAGAAGATGGGACTAAACTTCTGATTCTTAAGTCAAATGGGTTACTCCCAATTGTTGCACTACCTTTAACTTTTTTACCAAATCTACAGATGATAATTTGCTATGCACCAAAGCCAAATAAGTTTCAATAACCCGTTGCGTTTGCTCTGAAGTTTCTCGCAAAAGCTCAATACGAAAATCGCGCGCTCCGGCCTTTATAAATTCTTTAAAAAAAATGGCGCCACTTTGTGCTTTGGCGTGAAACATAGTATTTCTGCATCCCACATCTGCAACCACGGGATGCTCCATTCCTACCCGATCGCGTAGCCGGACTGCATGCCGATCACATGGTCTACCACAATTGGTGTGATCCGTACCCGAAGAAAGAAATGCAGCAAACACGCAATGCTCCATATGAAAAAGTGGCATATGCTGATGCAACGTAATTTCAAACCAATCCGCTGGCGCTTTTTGCAACAAATCTAACGCTTGCGATTCATTCAGATCGTAAGACAGAGTTACGTGTCGCAACCTTTGCTTGATAAAATAATGAGCCGTAATTGGATTGGTCACATTCAGCGAAAAATCGCCGATTTTTTCTAATGAACTTTCCCTGAAATAGTGAACACCTCCTAAATTGCGAATTAAAACACCGTCTGGCTCCGCCCGCTCAACAAGTCGAAAAATTCCTTCTTCGCCCGCTTTTTGAATGCGTGGTGTAGCAAGAAAAATTCTCGTTTCTGTGTGACAATTTTGCTGACGCGCCCAAGCTATGGCGTCACGGTAACGTTTTACATCTTCAAAATCTAGATAGATTCGCGACACCCCCAATCCCCAAGCTGTTTCCATCTGCTCTTGATTGCGACACAAAACGGTTAAATGAACAGTTGAAGATTGAGAAGCTGGTGTTTGATGGAAAGGAAAGATTTGTTGAAAATCCAGATGTTGAACTTTCATCTCATGCTTATTTTTTTTCTGCTCCTGAAACTTCGTTTTCTCTTTATTTAACTGTTCCACTAATAAGCGGCGCATCCGATTAAGCTCGCTTAGAGGCAAAATCACAGACGATTCCAAATCGCAATGCAATGATCTTAACTGGAAACAAGTTCCTCCTAAGCGTCCCAAATTTTGTTGCAAAACTTCTTTGGTTAAGGGTTGTTTTTCAGCTAATTGGAGTTTGATTTTTGATTTTATCTCCACCTCGCCCACTTCACTTTTTACTTTCACCCCAAGAGGCTCACTTATCTTTCCAGAAACTGAGAAATCCAAAGACGTTTTCGATTCAATATCCAGATCGCGATAAGTCCGCTCCAATTCACGATTGAGTTGAGGATCATCGGTCTTACAAACCCATGTTCCTATTTTTAATTGATTGAGATAAACATGTTGCGGTGAAAAAAAAAGACGCATCCCTTCGACACGGTAAATACGACCCCCCGCTTCATTTTCTAAGTCTTTTAAATCTTCAAAAACGACTCCATCACCGGCCTTGGCTGGTGCTAGCAAACGCTCTAATTCCAACCAATCTTTTCCTATCCTAACAACTTTTCCCAACAAAACACCCCGCTTTTTTCCATATCGACCATGAACCAACTTCTGATGATTCACCCCATGCATCCAACCCGAAAAAAGTCCGCGCGAAAAAACCATTTCCAAACGATAACGGTCTTCAGGTGAAAGGTGTTCGACAGCGCCATCAATTGCCTTCCGATAAACTTGGGTGATCGCAGCAACATATTCTGGCGATTTTAAACGACCCTCAATTTTAAAACTTTTTACTCCTAAGCGAATAAGTTGCGGAATCTCTTGCACTGCCATCAAATCCTGCGGCGAAAGCAAATAACGACGATCTCCCAACTCTTTTAAAACCCCATCTACTATAAGCTGATAAGGCAAACGACATGCCTGAGCGCACTCTCCTCGATTGGCGCTACGTTGCCCCAACGCTTCACTGGTTAGACATTGACCGGAATACGCCACACACAACGCGCCATGCACAAAAACTTCTAAAGGCACCTTGATTTGATCACGAAATTTTTCCAACTCGCGTAAAGAAACCTCTCGTCCCAACACAATCTGTTTAACACCCAATTTTTCAATGAATGCAGCGCTTTCAGGTGAAGTAATCGTCATCTGGGTTGAAGCATGGACTGCCAGCTTGGGGGTCAGTTGCTGTGCTAATCTTGCCAAGCCAATATCTTGCACAATCACCGCATCCACATTGGCGTCTTCCAACAAAATTAACTGTTTGGCAGCTTCCTCCAGTTCTGAAG
Source organism: Verrucomicrobiia bacterium (assembly GCA_019694135.1). Taxonomy (NCBI): domain Bacteria; kingdom Pseudomonadati; phylum Verrucomicrobiota; class Verrucomicrobiia; species Verrucomicrobiia bacterium. The sequence goes on from JAIBCM010000003.1 coordinate 83,948, forward strand.
TAAAAATTAAAGTATTAAACGCTACATAAGCTTTCACCTGATGTGCATGCAAAAAAGAAACAATCTTCCCAATATCTTTTTCAGTAAAATTATCCGCTCGCAACCGCGCATTAAATCGTGACAAACCAAAATAAACCGCATCCGCTCCGTTTGCCACGGCAGCACGCAAACAGTCCCAATTTCCGGCGGGTGCTAAAAGCTCAGGTTTCATTTTTTTAAAAAAACAATGGTCAAAATGTAAAATTCTATTAAATAAGTTTCCTTAATATAACTGACAAAACGTGAAAGATAAATCATTATGAACAAAGTTCCTATTACAGTAGCTAACGGTGATGGCATTGGTCCTGAAATCATGGCAGCCACTCTCCACATTATCCAAGAAGCCGGTGCGCAACTTGAAATTGAAACTATCGAAATCGGAGAACAAGTTTATCTTCGCGGCAACTCTGCCGGCATTGAACCCAGTGCCTGGGATTCTCTTCGTCGCACAAAAGTTTTCTTAAAAGCTCCCATTACTACACCTCAAGGCGGTGGATTTAAAAGTTTGAATGTGACCGCTCGCAAAGCCTTAGGTCTTTATGCTAATATTCGTCCCTGCGTTTCTTACCATCCTTTTATTCGCACGAAACACCCCGTGATGGATGTCGTGATTGTTCGCGAAAATGAAGAAGATCTCTACGGCGGCATTGAACATCAACAAACTACGGATGTCGTGCAATGCTTGAAACTCATCAGCCGACCTGGCACAGAAAAAATCGTTCGTTACGCGTTTGAATATGCCAGAGCTAACAATCGTAAAAAAGTCACCTGCTTTACTAAGGATAACATCATGAAAATGACCGATGGCCTTTTTCATAAAATTTTTGATGAAATCGGAGAAAAATATTCTGATATCGAAAAAGAACATTGGATCGTAGACATTGGTGCTGCCAAAATGGCTGACACACCCGAAGCATTTGATGTGATCGTGTTGCCTAATTTATATGGCGACATTCTTTCTGACGTAGCCGCACAAATTGCTGGTTCTGTAGGACTTGCTGGTTCTGCTAACATTGGCACTCAGGCTGCCATGTTTGAAGCCATTCACGGGTCTGCTCCACGCCGTGCGGGTCAAAATTTAGCCAACCCTTCGGGACTCTTTTTAGGCTCTATCTTGATGCTTTTACATATCGGCCAAAATGAAGTTGCCGAACGTGCCCATAATGCCTGGCTTCGCACGATCGAAGACGGCATTCACACCTACGACATCTTTAAAGAAGGTATCAGCACCCAAAAAGTAGGCACGAAAGAATTCGCTGAAGCCGTTGTGGCGCGCCTTGGAAAGAAGCCGGAAAAATTAAGAGCCGTTTCTTATAAACAAACCGGCAAGAGCGCCTTGTCGCAAACTCCAGTGTATGTGCGACCTAAAGAGAAAAAAGAATTAGTTGGAGTCGATGTTTTTATTGAATATATTTCAGGCAAACCTCAAGACTTAGGCGCAAAACTTCAAAAGTTAGAAGCCGATGGTCTTAAACTGGAAATGCTTTCCAATCGCGGCATGGCGGTTTGGCCCAAGACCATGGAAGAAACGTTTCTGGTGGATGTTTATCGTTGTCGTTTCAAACTGCCAGATGACAGCAAGCAAGTATTGCCGCACGAAAAAGTGACTGCGTTACTCGATCGTGTAACTCGAGATGGCTTGGAATTTGTCAAAATGGAATTGCTTTACAACTTCGACGGCAAACCCGGTTTCTCTCGAGGACAAGGGCAGTAATAAGCTACGCTAAGTAATGCGAATTCTACGTTTCGTTTGTGAAACTCCCATTAAAATGGGAGTTGAAACCATTTTTGAAAAAATTCAAAATTTAGAAAACTGGACTTCATTCAAAGGCTACGGCCCCTTGCCTGGAATTCGTAAAACGGAATATGCCGTAAAAACTAATGGAATTACTGGTTCTGTGGTTCAAGTGGAAAACACGGATGGATCTCGTCACACGGAAAGTTTTCTGGAATGGATTCCTGAACAAAAGATTGTGATAAAGCTGAGCGATTTTTCTTCACCACTCTCAAAACTTTCGACTCACTTTATTGAGACATGGAGTTTTCTTTCTTCGGGCGATTCGCGCTTAATGCGGCGAGAATTCGAACTTTATCCGAAACATTTTATGGCACTACCATTTTTGTGGATCATTGCTCAATTAATGAAAAAAGCGGTCAATCGTCACTCCGCCTTCATCGCTTCTCAAACATCTATTTAAAATAATCGGGAGCATTATCAGTCTTCCATTTAATGTTGCAACCCATACTCGGCTTTTGCTCAACCGAAATATGCCTGCCAACCAATAAAGCATCAATTGCCGCTCGCAAATCTTTACCCGTCACAGGAATATTATTACCCGGTCGACTGTCATCAAATTGCCCGCGATAAACTAACTCTTGTTTCACATTAAATAAGAAAAAATCCGGTGTGCATGCCGCATGGTAAGCTTTCGCGACCTCTTGCGTTTCATCATAAAGATAAGGAAAATGATAATGAAACTGTCTGGCTTCTTCCGCCATTTTTTTAGGACTGTCTTCAGGATATTCCGAAGCGTCATTGGAGCTAATGGCAACAAACTTCACTTCTTTCATGAAATAATCTTTCGCAATATCCACAATGCCTTGCCTCAAATGTTTTACATAAGGACAATGATTACAAATAAACATCACGACCAAACCCGGTTTCGTTGAAAAATCCTGAGGAGAAACCATTTTCCCCGAAACCACATCCGGCAACTGAAAATCCGGTGCTTTCGTGCCCAAAGGCAACATGGTAGAAGGAGTGAGAGCCATAATTAAGAATCGTAAAAATATTTAAGTAAATTTCAATTATTGATTCAAAAGATAACCCTCTTCGCCATGTTCTGCCAAATCCAAACCGCGAATTTCTGATTCATCCGAAACACGGAGCCCTATACTCCATTTGACTAACAAGCCAAGGATCAGAGTGCCTACAACGGAAATCCCAATCGTCATGCCGATAGCTTTGACTTGTTCCAACCATAAACCACCATTTTCAACAAATGATTTCAAACCATTTTGCGCAGCATAACTTTCATTGAGAAGGTTTGGATTCACTTGGCTGCTGGTTAAAAATCCAGTTAATAAAGCGCCAATCGTTCCACCCACCGCATGGATTCCGAAGGTGTCCAACGTGTCATCATAACCCATTTTTTTCTTCAATTTTGTCACCGCAAGGAAAGGTCCAAAACTCGCAACCAATCCAATAAGCATAGCGCCGTTGGCACTTACAAAACCGCAAGCCGGTGTGATCGTTACCAAACCAGCAACCACACCCGAACAAAATCCCAACACACTGCCTTGTCCACGCGTGAAATATTCGAGAAGCGGCCACACTAAACCTGCCACTGCCGCAGCCAAAGTCGTAGTCATGAAAGCATTCGTGGCAATACCATCTGCTGCCAAAGCGCTACCCGCATTAAAACCATACCATCCTACCCACAACATACCTGTGCCAATCGCACACAAAACTAAACTATGAGGTGGCATGTAAGATGTTGGGTAACCTTTGCGTTTTCCTAAAAGAATACACAACACGAGTGCCGACCAACCCGAGGCCATATGAACCACCGTGCCACCCGCAAAATCAATCGCAGTAATTTTAGCTGCTGCATTCCAAACCCCATTCATCCAACCCGTAGCGCCCCAGACCATATGCGCCATGGGCACATAAACCGCAAAAAACCAAAGCGCCATAAAAATAGCAATAGCAATAAATTTCATTCGTTCCGCGATTGCTCCCACAATTAACGCCGGGGTAATAATCGCAAACATCAGCTGAAACATGGAAAAAATATTTTGCGAAACCCAATAACTATAATTGGTGTTCGGCGTTCCCAACACATCTTTAAAAAAGAAAAATTCGCTACCGCCCAAAAAGGAGCCGAAAGCTCTTTCCGAAAAACTCGTGCCAAAAATCAGACTATAACCAAAAGCCCACCACAAAATCGTAATAATTCCCGCGCTGGCAAAACATTGCGCCACGACCGACAACACATTCTTGCTACGAACCAATCCTCCATAAAACAAAGCCAATCCCGGCAACGTCATAAACAAAACCAAAGCTGTCGAAATCATCATCCAGGCGTTATGACCTGGTCCCGCAACACCTGTTACAGCACTTCCTGTGGGATCACTATTAAGCAAATAAGCCTCGACCCCTTTCAAACGCTGTTCGGGAAAAAAATTCTGAGCATGCGTTTCTGTGAAAGAGACACATCCCAAAACTAATGCAAACGTTAGCAAAATTGATTTCATAAATATTTTTTTATCATTTCTCCATGGCGATTATAAATAAATCCTAAAATTCCAAGAACGGTTCCACTCATTAACAAAGTCACCACGCGACTTAATGTGCCAAACTGCCATAAATCCACAAATATAATTCTTAACACCGCAACCGCCAGAATCAATAGACCGCCTAAACGATACCAACGTTCTTTAAAAATTAATCCTAACCCAAAAATTACAATTCCCAATAGAGACCAACTCCCTGTCAAAAATATGCCCTCAAAATTTTGTCCAATCCAACGACTGATAAAAATCCATAACGAAACCACAGGCAATAAAATCCAAATATTTTTAAGCCAAATCCCATCAATTTCACGCTTTTTACTGATTTGATAAAGAATCGCTGGCGATAAAATCACGATCAAATCCAACCATTGCACTTTGATTTGCTCACGAAAAAGAAAAAGGAGCAATCCCCAAAGCATTAATCCTCGACCCAAATAATAATTAAGTAGATTAAAAGGTCGTAAATTTAAAATGGCATAACTCAAGCCAATTACTCCAAAAGCTGCAGGTTGATATATTGGCGATAAATAAGTATGAATCCAAAAACCCAACATCACCATAGCCAACACGTGATAAAGTCCGCTAATCTGTCGCAATACTTGCAAATCGATTAACTCGTTCTGAGGCAAATAATCAAAAATTTCACTCAACAACAAAATCGCTGCCAAAGGAATTAAAGCCATAAACCAAGTCATCGGTTGGTCGCCTAGCTTCGCAAAAAAATGAGCCACCGATAAAAACAAAAAAAACTGACCGCTAATCGCAAAAGTCCATTGACGCGCTATTCCGCCATAAATTAACATGGCTAAAGCCAGCCAACCTCCATAAATCAGCCAATCTTTTTCCTGCCACACCGATTCTAAAGCCATATACAAAATCGAAGTAAACAATACCGTAGCCAACCAGATGCCTACTTTCAGCAAAAGCTCGGAAATTCGAATGCGATTTTGATATTGCCACCAATAACTTAAAAACATAGTAGCGCTCAACACGATCGTCGTATTCCACCACGGAATAGTCGAGGCTACGATAGATCGACCTATCCAAGAAGTTTGTCCCATCAATAAAAATAAACCTCCTGCCACTGCCAACTCAGGAAGTTGAATCCGAGGCGCTGCTACTGTTGCCATAACCGATAAAATAGCCAGCGCAGCAATTTCTTTTGGGAAAACAAAGTTCGTCACGATTATTAAAGCCCAACACACTGTGCATAAACCAATATAATAAAAAGCGGGAATATGAAAAAACGATAATGAAAAACGTTTCCGATCCCACCAAGCTTCAAAAAGCAAAACCAAACCCATTCCTGCTCCGACCCAAGCGTGACTTGGCGCTTTTTCTAGCAATAAAGGCAAACCCGTTAGCACAGCTAGCGCTGCCGCGATTCCTGCTGCAATTCGAAATAAAATGGGAAAAAAAGCGCGCGCGGTTAACAATAACATCACGCTCCATAACAATATCAAAAGAGCCAAAGAAAAACCGGAAAATTTAAGAAACAATCCTATTATTAAAAAAATGCAGCCTTTAATCAAATAAGCTTGCGCCATCAAGGAAGAATATTTCAAGCGATATGCTCCAACACCCAATGCCATCAAAACTGCTCCAAAAATTTCCGTGATCCACCACAAACTTCCTTGCAACGACTTGGACAGACTACTTACAAGCAACCCATAAAAAAACAAATTGTTCAGACTTAAAAAAACTGCCTTCGGATCCTCATGCAAAGCATCTCGATCGGCCCAAAAAAGACCCACGGTAAATAAAATCCAATAACTCACTAAAAAAATGACATTCCAAGGAGAAAAGACAGACACCATGAAATCATTAACCTCAAGCAACCTTTGCCAACTCTGCCCCTCCTTCACCCAAAATTGCCAATAAGCAAAAGCTCCATAGGTCGCCAATAATCCAGCCCAAGAACAAAGCGTCCATCGATGTCTTACTAAGAACCAAACTGCTGCCAAACCCAAAACTAAATTCGACAAAAGCGTAAACCATGAAATCGGATTGATCACACACGTGTAATAAGCCAGTAACAACCCCAACGTGGCCAATGTCTGTGATTTTTTCCGTTCTGCAACCCAAGTCATCAATCCAGCCCAAACCAACAACAAAATGGCAACGATCGTAACGCTATTAATCCATTGCACTGTTTTCACAAAATGAGAAGCGTAAGTCGTATAATAAACTGCTGCGAAACCGCCTCCTACAATCACTTGCGAAAAATTTCGTAATGATTCTCTTTTTTTCTCTAGCCCAAAACCAATTCCGATCAAACCTAATGAAATTAAATACAAACCCATTGCTTTAGCAAAAGGAGTAAGTTGTAAAATAAATTTATGATAAATATCATTTCCTAAAAAAACTAAACCCGTTAGAAACAAAAGAACCGCCAAACGAATCAACCAAACTTGTCCCACACGAACCTCAAAAGATTCTTTTTTAGGTAATTTGTTGGATGAAGTTTTTGTTGCAGGCGATGAGGGTATGTGCGGAACACTGATTTCTGGTGGTTTCGATGTTTTTAGCTTTTCAATCGCAGCTTCTGAAAAAACAAGTTTTTCAGATTGGAGAGGAGCCTTTGTCAAAAGTGGCGGTTTTTCTGAAGTGGGTTCTTGGGCCTCAACTTTTTTATCTTTCTCCAAAGCCCGCGCGATATCTTCAATCCGCTGATTCAAAGATGAAAGGGATTGTTGCAACGTTTTTTGCTGCGCTTGAATATCAGCTAAAGTTTTTTTCAAGTCTTCATCACTCATGATGATAAGAAGATTTCCTTAGAAAGGACTTTGCCTCTTATCTGCTCTTACGCAAGTCTCAAAATCTTCTTTTCACCCTGATAAAATCATTTATGAAACAAGAAATGAAAGCCACATCAAAAAGTAAAAAGAAAAACCTTCGTCCTCACTCTGCCATCATGCTCGATGGTCCCGAACGTGCGCCCAGTCGTGCGATGCTTCATGCGGTTGGTTTTACTCCAGAAGACTTTAAAAAGTCGCAAATAGGCATTGCTTCCACCTGGAGCATGGTAACGCCTTGCAACATGCATATTGATAAACTGGCTTTGGAAGCAGCTAAAGGAGCCGATACGGCTGGTGGCAAATCGGTAATTTTTAATACCATTACTATTTCCGACGGTATTTCGATGGGCACGGAAGGCATGAAATATTCCTTGGTCTCTCGAGAAGTTATTGCCGATTCCATTGAAACAGTTGTGGGTTGCGAAGGGTTTGACGGTCTCGTAGCGATTGGCGGTTGTGATAAAAATATGCCAGGTTGCATCATTGCCATGGCGCGTCTTAATCGTCCCTCAGTTTTTGTTTATGGTGGCACAATTCTACCAGGGTGTTTAACACAGTCGAACGGTCAGAAACGAGACCTCGATATTGTGTCCGTTTTCGAAGCTGTAGGCGCTCATGCAAATCATAAAATTAGCGATAAAGAATTGGGCCAAATTGAAGCCTGCGCCATTCCGGGGCCCGGTTCTTGTGGTGGAATGTATACGGCTAATACGATGGCTTCTGCCATTGAAGCGTTAGGTATGAGTTTACCCAATAGCTCAGCGCAAGCTGCGGTTTCCTCAGAAAAATTGCAGGATTGTCATTCTGCCGGTGAAGCAGTTTTGAATCTGATCAAACTCGGCATCACTCCGAAAGATATTATGACCCGCAAAGCTTTTGAAAATGCTATCACGGTGGTCATTGCACTGGGTGGTTCGACTAACGCTGTGCTTCATCTGATTGGAATGGCTCATGCGGCTGGCGTGAAATTGGCATTGGACGATTTCACTCGTATCGGAAAACGCGTGCCAGTTTTGGCCGACCTGAAACCCAGCGGTCGTTACACCATGTCAGCCTTGGTTAATATCGGTGGCTTAACTCCGCTCATGAAAATGTTGTTAGATGAAGGTTTATTGCATGGTGATTGCATCACAGTGACTGGAAAAACGGTAAAACAAAATTTAGCGACTGCAAAATCTTATCCTAAGGGTCAAAATGTTATTCGTCCTTTTAGCGATCCGATTAAAAAAGATAGTCATCTTATTATTCTTTACGGAAATCTTGCGCCTACCGGCGCGGTAGCAAAAATTTCGGGCAAAGAAGGTGATCTCTTCACCGGACGTGCGCGTGTGTTCGAATCGGAAGAATCAGCGCTAAAACGCATCCTAGATGGCACCGTGAAAAAAGGTGATGTTATTGTGATTCGCTACGAGGGCCCTTGTGGTGGTCCCGGCATGCGTGAAATGCTTTCCCCTACCTCTGCAGTGATGGGTAAAGGTCTTGGAAAAGATGTTGCCCTCATCACTGATGGCCGTTTTTCTGGAGGCAGTCACGGTTTTGTGGTGGGTCACATCACACCAGAAGCTCATTTGGGTGGGCCCATTGCATTAATCAAAAATGGAGATAAAATTACCATTGATGCCAATAAACGTCTTATGACATTACACGTTTCCGCTCAAGAATTGCGTCAACGCAAAGCCAAATGGAAACAACCCAAGCCCCGTTATACGAAGGGGGTTTTGGCAAAATATGCAAAAATGGTAACAAACGCCTCGCAAGGAGCCGTAACTGATGCTAACTTATATTAGGAGATGACAATAAAGGAATGATAACCACACGCGATCAAACCCCTCGCGCAGCACGAGCTTTTTTAGTCGGTGTTCAAGTGGGTAAAGCAACCGAAACCCATACTGCCAGTCTATTGCATGAACTCCAAGAGCTGGTCGCAACACTTGATTTGGAAATCGTAGACTCCTTATTAGTCAAAATTTCTTCCCCTCACCCAAAATTCTTTATCGGTTCGGGCAAAACCGAAGAAATTATTGAAAAAGCGAAAGCAGCCAAAGCGGATCTTATTATTTTTGATAATGAACTCACGCCCGGCCAACAACGCAACTGGGACAAAGCTTCCGGCTTGAGCGTCATTGATCGAGAAGAAGTGATTCTGGAAATTTTTGGACGCCGTGCGCAAACCCATGAGGCCCGTTTGCAAGTCAAACTCGCTTTTATGGAATATTCTTTGCCGCGTTTAAAACGTGCTTGGACTCACCTCAGTCGTCAACAAGGTCTTGGCGGTAAAGGTGAAGGGGAAACTCAACTTGAAACCGACCGTCGTTTGGTTCGCAAACGCATTGAAAAATTAAAAGAAGAATTAGAAACCGTGCGTGCCCAACGCGCCACCCAACGCAAACAACGACAACGCCTCCCCACCCCCGTTGTTGCTATCGTCGGCTACACCAATGCTGGCAAATCTTCTTTGCTAAAAAAATTCACGGGCGCCGAAGTTTTGGTGGAAGACAAACTCTTTGCCACGCTTGACACCACTACTCGCAAAATTCAACTGCCTAATCAACAAACCGTTTTATTAACGGACACCGTCGGTTTTGTGCGACAACTCCCGCACCGGTTGGTGGAAGCTTTTAAGGCCACACTCGAAGAAGCAACCATGGCCGATTTTCTTATTCACGTTCTCGATGTTAATAATCCAGAAGTGCTGGAATTTTATCAAACTACCCTTTCCGTTTTAAAAGAACTCGGGGCCGATTCTAAACCTACCCTCACCGTTTTTAATAAAATTGATCTAGCGCCCAGTCCGGAGCAATTAGCTCATATTCGACAACAATTTCCCACTGCCATTTTTATCTCCACTCACACTGGCGAAGGGTTGCAAGAATTGCTTTATCGTATGAGCGACTTACTCAATCCTGAATTGAAACAAATCCAAGTTTTACTACCCCATTCTCGCTACGATCTCATCACCCAGCTTTATCGCCACGGTAAAGTGCTCAACAAAATTATCCGTAACGAAGGCATTGAAATGATTGCTCGAATTTCGAATCGTTGGCTCACATGCTATCAACCCTTTCTTATACCCGTTTCTAAATTGAAAAAAGCTGCTTAGCTTAATATTTTTAATGTGCTGATTTTTTTTTGCACATTAAGGCTATAATTAGAAAAGCAAGATGGCACAAAACGATCGTTGGACCGGTGATCGTGTTAAACTGATAAGAAACCATCACGCCTCCCACAGAAGCCACTAAACCCATGCCCATAGCCGCCAAAAGCATGACTCGAAAATTGGGCGCAACAATTTTTGCCGCGGCGGCAGGAATCACAATCAGAGCGCTTACCAACAATGCGCCCAATAGCTTGATACTCAAAGCCACCGTTGCAGCAATGATTATGACCAAAGTATAATTAAGTCGACGCGTAGCAATACCATCACTTCTGGCTAATTCTTCCTGTAAAGTCGTTAAGGTTAACGCACGCAAATTCCAAAAAATAAAAAAATAACAAAAAGCCGCAAGAATAGTGATCAGAATAATGGAGCCCCAGGAGTTAGCGTTGATATCGCCGAAAAGCGCGCCTTCTAAAAATTGATAACGTTGAAGTTGAGAAATAATTAGCACTCCTAAAGCCACACTGCCTGTAAAACAAAACGCAATAATTGTGTCGGCTTTCAAATGGGCGCGCTCAAAAAGAAACGCCATTACCAAAGCAATAATCAAACAATAAACTAGCAATAACACGCTTTGTAACCAGGCTACATTCACCCAATGAAACCGGGATTGCAAAACTTGTTCAACAAACAGGCCCAATGCAATGCCCGTTAAAGCCGAATGCGCTATCGCGTCGCTAAAAAATGCCATGCCCCTCAGTGTGATAAAAATGCCGAGTAACCCACAAACGGGTCCCATCAAAAAAGCCGCCAACAAAGCGCGCTGCATGAAATCGTAATGCCACATTTCCATCATACCTTAGCAACCCACAATATCCTGAAGCGAAATAAAAGCCTCCTGGTGCCCCGTTTCAAATGAGCCATAAGCTTTCGCTAAATTTTCACGCGTTAGAATAAGCGAAGGTGCGCCTTCGCAATGAATGCGTCGGTTTAAACAATACACTCGATTGCAAATATGATTCACTAAATGCAAATCATGTGACACCATCAAAACACCAAGCTTTAAATGATCGCGAACATGATGCAACAAGGCATCAAAACTCATGCCGCCTCGAACGTCGACCCCTGTTAAAGGCTCGTCTAATAATAAAATATCTGGTTTGGTCAAAAGACCTGATGCCACCAAAACGCGTTGCCATTCTCCTCCAGAAAGTTCGCCTAATTTTCTATCGAGAAGATGTTCTGCACCTAAATCCCTAAGCTGTTTTTGAGCGAGTCTACGCTCTAACGCGTTTGCGAGGCCAAACCAAAATCGTTTTTGATTTAAACGCAATGCAAGAAATTCCAAAACGGTAAGCGGCACGGAATTGTCAAATGGCAAACGCTGTGGCACATAACCGATTTGGAGTTGAGGTTTTTTTTCAATCGTCCCTTGGCGTTTTGTTAAAATGCCAGCCAGACATTTTAATAATGAACTTTTTCCGCCGCCATTAGGCCCAATGAGACCAATAATTTCTCCCGCATGAATTTCCAAATGAATATCTTCAAAAACATTTTCTTCACCATAACCTCCACTTAAATGAGAGGCTCGCAATAAAAGTGATCCGACTTGCATGATAAAATCTCATTGTAGAGCAAGGGCTTTACTTGCCAAGTTATTAGCGAAATGTTTCCTGTAATGTTTTCAAATTGTTTTTTGCAACTTCTTCGTAGAAAGCCACTGAATGAGAGCCAGTTTCCATCGTGTCCAATTCGGCTGTTTTTACGCCGGTATCTACCGCAATTTGTTTTAATAACTGAGGGTTATATTGCGGCTCGCTAAAGAGCACGGAAATTTTTTCTTTCCGAATGACGTCGATAATATGAGCTAAATACTTGGGTGTTGGTTCTTTACCAGGGAATTCTTCAAAAACTCCCAACCTTTTTATGCCATAACGATGGGCTAAGTAAGGAAAGGCATCATGAAACGCGATCATTTTTTTGCCATTTAATGGTTTAAGTGTTTCAACATAATTTTCATGCAATTTTTTTAATTGCGCGATATATTTTTTTGCGTTTTTTTGATAGTAGGTTGCGTGCTCGGGATCGATTTTTTCTAAACCTTTTGCGATATTTTTCACTTGTTCGATAGCCAACAAGGGATCTAGCCAAGTGTGAGGATTATTATTAATTGTTTCAATCCCTACGCTGGCATCAATTCGTTTGGCTTTGGAGTTGATTTGAAATGCTTTTTCCAAAAATTCTTCCAAACCTAAACCATTAAAAATAATTACATGAGTAGCCGCTATTTTTTTGGCATCTTGAGGTCGCATCATATACTCGTGAGGTCCGACATTGTCCGGCAATAAATTAATCACTTCCGCCCAGTCGCCTGCTACATTTTTGGTAAAACAATAAATTGGCGAAAAGGTGGTTAAAATTTTTATTTTTTCTGCTGAGCTACTCCAGGCTAAGATACCGATGCAAAAACTTAAGAATTTTTTTTTCATTTTTTAAAAATTAAGATGATAATGGGAATCGAGATAAAGTTTCATTTAATTGCAGGCAATAATCGCTGGGAGAGGCAGCTTGCATGATGCCGGAAACAGCTACCACGCGTTTCGCCCCTGCTTGTAAAATAGTTTTTAAATTTTCCAATTTTACGCCGCCAATACAAAAAATGGGAATATCGACTTGTTGATGGACATTTTGAATCAAATCTAGACCAATAGGTTGATAAGCAGGTTTGGTGGGTGTGGCGAATAAAGGTCCAAATCCAATATAATCCGGTTTTTCTTCTTGCGCAGTAATGGCTTGATTCAAAGAATGTGTCGATTTACCCAAAACAGCAGGCACTGGCATTTTTTTTCTGACTTCGTGTAGCGGCATATCCTCTTGTCCGACGTGCACTCCTTCCAAATTGAGTTTGGCCGCTAGTTCCACATAATCATTCAAGATCAAAGGAATTTTTGCTTCTTGAGTGATTTCATGAATCGCTTTTGCCATCGCCTCGACCTGTTGTAGAGATTCTTTTTTTGCGCGCAGTTGAATAACATGCGCTCCCCCTTTTACCAATTCTTTGGCGTAAAAAGTAACGCTTCTTTCTCTTAAATAACCGGTGTCAATAATCGCATAAAGTCGCGCTTGTTGCAACCAGAGCCGCCAATCGTTTTGCATTAAGGCAAAGTAAATTCTTGGCGAGAAGCACTTTGACTCAGTTGCCCACGCGATTGTCCATTGATGGTTAATAACAATGCGGAAGCTGGTCGCGCGACAATAAAGAAACGTTCACCTTGCCAGGAACCGCTTTGACCCGGAGCCATCACCCCATCATACACCGGACGACTTTCATTCCCATTCACAATGACTCGCAACCAAACTTCATCCGTGGCTTGTAATTGCAATGTGGTTGTGGGTTTCACCACTTCTGCGCGAGGCGCTTCGAGTTGATTGGTTTCATTGGCAGGCCCCACTTCCTGAGTAATAGGTTGGGCTGATGGCGCTTGAGGTTCCGGTAAGGGTTCTACAGGTGGTGGTGTTTCATTACGCACCACAACTTCTGCGCGAGGAATAGGAGGTTCTGATGCTGGTGGTGTTACCACTTCTGCACGAGGAATATTGGCCTCAGATTTATTCTTTTTATTTTTTTTCTTAATTGCGACAGGGGTTGTTTCATTTAATGGAACGGCTCGAGGCACGACATTGGTTTGAGTGAGATAATGATTATTATTATCTGTAGGATATTCCTTAAAATTACGGCCAATACGCCAAAGCACGAAAATAATTCCGATAACAATCAAAATCGCCATCAACCCAATAATCTGTCCGCCAATACGTTGAAGAGTGGGTTGACGAACTTTGGTCACAGGTGGCATTGCTTCGAGAGGCGGTACATGAGCCAGCTCTGCCTCTTCTTCGTCAATACGACCTTCTAATTTCGCGATCACTTTATGATCATCCAATCCTAACGCCCGCGCATAAATGCGAACAAATCCTCGCACATAAGCCGCACTCGGAAAATTATCATAATTATCAGCCTCCAGATCGTGCAGTTGTTCTGGTTTAATTTTAGTGATTTGAGCAGCGGCCTCTAAGGTCCAACCGCGTTGTTCGCGCAATCGGCGCAACTCTTGACCTAAAGATTCTTGAACAGGTTTAGAACGCATAATTATCTCAATTTAAATCCACTAATAATTCCCGCGGTTTTGCTCCATTTTCTGGTCCGACAATACCTCGTCTTTCCATCATGTCCATAATTCGTGCCGCTCGCGTATAACCTAATCGCAAACGACGCTGTAACAAGGAGGTAGAAGCTTTTTTTTCCTGATGCACAATTTCCAAACATTGTTGATAGAGGGCTTCATCCTCTTCGTCAACCTCTTCACCTGCTGCAACGGGTTGTGAGAGCTTGCGATGGATTTCTGCTTCATAAGTTGCAGGCGCCTGGTTGCGAATATGAGCCACTACGCTTGCTACTTCGTCATCAGAAACAAAAGCGCCTTGGGCACGAATTAGCTTGGCAGCGCCAGGCATCAAATAAAGCATATCCCCTTTCCCCAATAAGTTTTCTGCTCCCGGCTCATCTAAAATCACTCGTGAATCCAAAGCCGAAGGCACTTGGAACGCAATGCGGCAAGGGATATTGGTTTTAATGACACCGGTGACCACTTGCGCGCGAGGCGTCTGCGTGGCAACAATCAGATGGATTCCCGCAGCACGCGCTTTAGCGGTTAAACGAGCAATCGCATTTTCTACATCTTTAGGAGCTGTTTGCATCAAATCGGCCAACTCATCAATAATCACTACAATATAAGGAAAACGACTGGGTATTTTCTCTTCTTCCACTAGTGGTTCTTGTGTTTCGGTTTCTTCCTCATCATCTGCATGGGCCAAAGTTTCTTCCAAATCCAATTTTTCAACCTTTGATTCACTTTGCGGGCGAGCATTAAATGCAGCAATATTACGCACTCCGGCACGCGCCATCATCACATAACGTTTTTCCATTTCATTGATCACCCATCGTAAAGCAACTAAAACTTTCTTAGGTTCTGTAACCACTGGCACAACCAAATGAGGCAGATGATTGTAGCACTGCATTTCTACCACCTTAGGATCGATCAAGATAATGCGTAAATCCTCAGGATTAAAACAATAAAGCAAACTCAAGAGAATACAGTTAATGCAAACGGATTTACCTGAACCCGTAGTGCCTGCAATCAACATATGTGGCATCTCGGCCAAATCCGCCACCAACGTGGATCCATAAACATCCTTACCCAGGGCTAAAGGAATTTTTGCGCGATTATTTTTCCATTGCGGCGTTTCAAACAGATCTCGCAAACTGATTGCCACCTTATCGGAATTGGCTAACTCTACTGCTACACTATCTTTACCCGGCACGGGCGCTAAAATGTTAATGCGCTCCGTTTTCATCGCGCGCGCGATATTCCGATCCAAACTTTGAATTTTTTCTACTCGCACACCTCGCGCAGGATAAAGTTCATAACGCGTAATGGTTGGCCCTCGTGTGATATCGCCGGGCGTTGCTTCGATCCCAAATTCTTTAAGCGTTTCCAATAACAACTGTTGCTCTGCTTGCAAGCGCTCCTGACTAACTGTGACTTGTTTGGATATTTCGCTAAGTGATAATAAATCCAGTGAAGGCAAGATGTAATTTTTATATTCCATCTCAGTTTTAGGCTCAGGAGAAGCAGCCTTCACAGTTTTCACTCTACGTTTTTCTTTGATATTGATAACCGGTTTAGTAATTTCCTCCTCTTCTGGTTCCAATATTTCAGAATGAGCTAGAGTAGAAGTGTCAATAATGCGAGGTTCCGGGCGCGCTATGGGCAATTCTTCTTCGGGCGGAGTTTCCAGTGGAACACCCGATTTTTTTAAGCGTTTTTGCAATTGCTGCTGTTCGCGCATGAGCTTTTTCTTTTGAATTTCCAAAGCTTTTGCTGCATCAGCTCGTTTGAGCTGCCATTGATAGATGGCATTTCTTAACCATGGGCCAAATGCGCGAATTAAAGTTAAAGGTTTAATTTGAAGCAAAAGAATCAAGCACGTAAAATAAATCGTTAACCAAATAAGAATTGAGCCTCCTCGACCAAAAAAGCGAACTAACAAAACCGAATTCAGTTCCGAACCAATGTAACCTCCAGCACTCGCTACATCTTGTCGCGCTTGCCAAGCCCCTAAAAAATCGTGCTCTAAAAAGTAATTGGGTAAATCAATCAAGGCTGATCCGGCTATCACCACGCCTAACATTAAAAGTGTAGATACCCAAAATTTAAATCTCTCTCCCCACAAAGCATAACCTGCTATCACCCCTAACAAAATAGGAAGAAGATAAGCAGCAAAACCAAACGCAAAAAATGAGCCAAATGCTAAATATAATCCAACCGGGCCAACCCAATTGGTGCAAGGGTTAGGATTGGAGCGATGAAAAAAAACTTCATCAGACGAATAACTCAGTAGGCTTAACAACAACAAAAGCGCACCGCAAAACAGGCCAATACCTATCATTTCTCGTCGATAAAAATCGCGTCGGGTTGTTGCTTTCATAAATCTTCGATCAGATTAGCGTGATTAAAACCAAGATTCAATGCCACACATTTAATTTTTCTGATTCTTTATTTTTAACCCACTATTCTTTCCGTCTCGGGCGGTCGCGCCAAGAGATCGTGCAACGCTTGTGAAGCCGGTTTCTTTTCATAAATTACCTGAAAAACTTCTTCCACAATTGGCGCAACAATATGATGTTGCCTGGCTAAATGACGCACAGCTTTCACTGTTGTTACCCCTTCCACGACACCGCTCATTTTGGGCAAAATAGTTTCATAAGGCATTTTTTTCTCGGCCAGAGCCACACCAAAACTACGATTGCGACTCTGCGCTCCATAGCAAGTGAGCATCAAATCGCCCACTCCGCTTAGACCCATAAAGGTTTGGAATCGGCCTCCTAACGTTACTCCCACCCGCATCATTTCTGCTAAGGCGCGTGTGACCAAAGCCGCCAAGCTATTGTCGCCCAATTTCAATCCCGCACATAATCCTGCCGCAATGGCATAAACATTTTTCAACGCCCCACCTAACTCTACCCCTGTCACATCATCACTTCGATAAACACGAAACTCCGGGCGATGAAAAAGCTGTTGTACCGCTTGGGATAAAGCATCATCCCGACTAGCCGCCACAATCGCAGTCGGCTGCTGCGCTTTTACTTCCTTAGCAAAACTCGGTCCCGATAAAACCGCATAAGGCACATCACCCCAAGCCTCATTAATCACCTCGCTTACACGATGACAGGTCTCAGGTTCGATTCCTTTTGTGACACTAATCACGCCCACTTTGGGAGGCGACCATTGTTTTAAATAACTTCTCAAATAACGAGAAGGAATCGCCCACACGATATAATCTGAATTAGGTGTCCATCGCGATGGATCGCGATGACTGGTTTGCACAACTTCATGCCCATTGCGCAATAAAACTTCGGCCAAAGCTGTGCCCCATGCGCCGCAACCTAAAATTTGAATTTTCATTAAGACTGATCTTTTTTCCTAAAACTTCGAAACTCTTTCCCCTGCCACAATCGAACGATATTACTGCGATGCCGAATGATTGCCATGATTCCTAAAAACAAACAACTCGTACCTTTCACACCCCAGCCATAATAATACAAACCCGAAACAATCAAAGCCAAACAAGCCGCTAGCGACCCGATCGAAACATAATAAGTGATAGCAAACGCGATCAGCCACGCACCCAATGCCCACATCGCAGCATAAGGAAAAACAATAATCAAAACTCCCAAACTCGTTGCAATGCCTTTGCCCCCTTTTCCTTTCAACCACGGACAATAGTTATGACCCAAAACTACTGCTAATCCCAAACCTACCTCAAACCAAGCTTCAGGCGATGAACTTTTCTCTAACTTCGAAAACAAAAACAATCCTAAAGCTACTGCGCCCGTTCCCTTTAAAACGTCCAAAATAAAAACTAACGTTCCCCACTTTTTCCCCAGAACTCGGCCCACATTCGTCGCGCCGATATTGCCGCTACCTTGCTTGCGAATATCAACTCCTTTTACCTTAGCAATCAAAAATCCAAAAGGTATGGAGCCAATAAAAAAAGCCAGGAGCAAAAGAAAAAAAATATTCATCGAAACGTTTCCTTACAGAAAAGATTAGGGATTTTTAGCTTCTAGCAACTTTAAAATGTGCTTTTTCTTAGGTTTAGAAGCTAAAACTTTCACCGATTGATCAATCGCCGTATCGGGATCTTTCAAACCATGACCCGTCACCGTGCAAACAATTACACAACCTTCTGGAATCACGGCCGTGAATTGGCTAACCTTCAATAAACCCGCTACCCCTGCCGCACTCGCTGGTTCAACAAAAACACCTTCTTTTGAAGCTAGCAAAGCATAAGCTTTTAAAATTTCTTCATCCGTAACTGAATCAATTCGGCCTGAAGACTCCGAAATAGCGCGATTAGCCGCTTCCCAACTAGCTGGATTTCCAATGCGAATCGCTGTGGCAATTGTTTCCGGTTTTTTTACCGGTTTTCCCAACACCATAGGCGCTGCTCCCGCTGCTTGAAATCCCCACATCTTTGGCATTTTCGTGGCTCGCTGTAGATTAAAAAACTCGCAGTATCCTTTCCAATAAGCGGTAATATTTCCCGCATTGCCAACGGGTAGGAAATGAAAATCGGGTGCTTCGCCTAAATCACGAATCACTTCAAAGGCAGCCGTTTTTTGTCCTTCGATTCGATCGGGATTAATCGAATTCACAATCGCAATCCCTTCTTCATTGCCCAATTCACGCACCAGATTCAGCGCATCATCAAAATTGCCTTTAATCGCGATCACTTTCGCACCATACATGAGTGCTTGAGCTAATTTACCCTTAGCAATTTTCTTTTTCGGTAAAATGACTGCGCATTTCATCCCTGCTCGCGCCGCATAAGCCGCAGCCGCAGCACTGGTATTGCCCGTTGAAGCGCAGATCACGGTGTGTGCACCCCGCTCCTTTGCTAAAGAAAGAGCCACTGTCATACCGCGATCTTTGAATGATGCCGTTGGATTTAATCCTTCATATTTTAAATAAACTTTGCGACCACCGCCGATCGTTTCACTCAAATAGCGCGCTTCTAACAAAGGCGTATTGCCTTCATGCAAGGTTACTACCGGCGTTTTTTCAGTAACCGGTAAATGCGCGCGAAATTCTTCAATTACTCCTCGCCAACTCATGATTCAAAATCCTCCAAACGCAATGCTACGGCTTTACCGCAACTTACCGACAATTTTTCTACCTTGTGAAGCGCCGAGCGAAAATCGCCCTCTTTTGCATCGTGAATCAATAAAACCAGTGGAACCGCTTCACCCTCGTGACCTTTCGGCTGGAACACCGAAGAAATACCAATCGCATGACGAGCAAAAATTTCTGCCACCTTTGCCAAAACTCCTGGTTTATCTTTCACCAATAAACGCACATAATAACGACCCACTGTTTCCTCAAACGGTTTTAATTTTTGATAAAGCGAATGAAAACGATATCCTTGAATGATACTGTCTTGCGATAAAGCCGTAGCGGCTTCTACCAAATCGCTAATCACCGCACTCGCTGTGGCATCAGCGCCTGCTCCACGACCATAAAAAAGCGTGTCGCCCACGACATCGCCGCGAACTGCTAACGCATTATAGCTACCGCTCACCGATGCTAAAACATGTTGCGATGGGATTAATGTGGGACTCACATGCACTTCAACCGCATTTTTCCCCACGCATTTAATTACAGCCAATAACTTAATCGTATAACCCAAAAGTTTGGCATAATGAAAATCGTCTGTTTGCAAATGAGAAATGCCTTCTACCGAAACTTTTGAAGGATTCACCCAAAATCCGTAAGCCAATGTGGCCAACAAACACGCTTTATGCATGGTGTCGAACCCTTCAATATCCAATGTGGGATCAGCTTCGGCAAAACCCAATTTTTGCGCTTCGGCTAAAGCTTCTTGAAACGTTTGTCCTGTTTGGCTAATCGAACTTAAAATAAAATTACAAGTGCCATTGATGATGCCATGAATCGACTGAATTCGATTTGCAACCAACCCTTCTCGCAACGCTTTTAAAATAGGAATACCTCCTGCCACGCTCGCTTCAAAACAAAGGGGTTTTTTTACTTGTTGGCCGATAGCTAGCAAATCATTAACTTTTTCTGCTAAAAGCGCTTTATTCGCTGTCACCACTCCCTTGCCCTTTTTCAAACTGGCTTCAATCAAACGGTGCGCATCTTTTATGCCGCCCATGAGTTCAACAATGATTTCGATCTCAGGATTTTTTAACAAATCCAAAGGATGCGTAGTAACAGAAACTCCTTTCCAATGGGTTAAAGCAGGCCGAGCTTTTTTGCTATCACGCACGGCTACCTGGACCACCTTAAAACGAAATCCACTGCGTTGGGCAATAATTTCAGCATTGCGAGCCAAGTGTTCTAAAACACCCGAACCCACAATTCCTAAACCAGCAATGCCTATTTTTACCTCGCGCACGGGCCTGAATAAACCGAGATTTTATCAACATGTCAACTCCTTCGAGAACCTGTAAGATGCTTCTCTTAGCACGAATTCTACTGGACGTTGCTATTTCATTCGTTATCGTTTGACGTTGATTATGGTTAAAAAAGGTTTGTTTCTCATTGCTATCGGGTTAATCGCTTTTCCCTACTCTTCACCTGCCCCTATTGAATGGATTGCCGGTGAAGGTTGGGTTCAAGATGAAACCGTTGCCGTTCAAGGGAAAAATTCTCGGGAACAACTCCAAATCGGTCGACAATACGAAAATGTTCAAGATTGGAAGCAAGCGCGCCAATCTTATATGGCCCTTGTTCGTAAATGGCCTTTTTCTTTCAATGCCGGTGAAGCGCAATTTAAAATTGGTTGGTGCTCAGAAAAAATCGGCGAATTTGCCCCGGCTTTCAAAGCTTACCAACGTTGCATTGAAAAATATCCTGCCAGCAACTTTTTTGAAATGGCTCTCGAGCGCCAATACAATATTGCTAACCTTTACCTCGCCGGAGAACGACAGCGCATTTTAGGAGTTCCCTTTATTCCTTCCATGGAAAAAACTGTGGAAATGTATCAACAAATCATTAAAAATGCGCCCTTCGGTCGCTACGCTCCTGATAGCCAATTCAAAATCGGATTAGGTTATGAAAAACAAAAAAAATGGGCTGAAGCCGTAAAAGCTTATACGAAAATCCTCGATCGTTACCCTGGCAATGACATTGTCGATGATGCCCAATACCAAATTGGTCACACTTGGTTTCAAGCCGCAAATGCCGCTCAATACGATCAAGGTGCTGCGCAAAAAGCATTGGACGCCTTCAACGAATTTCTCGCTCGCTATCCCAACAATGAAAAAGCGCCTCAAGCCCAAGAAAATATTAAACTCTTAGAAAATCGCGCAACATCCGGCTCCCTTAAAATTGCGGAATTTTACGAATCACAAAAACGCATTGATCCTGCTATCATATATTATAACGATGTAATCCAAAAATCGCCTTCATCTACAGAAGCCGATGCAGCTCGGAAAAAAATCGAAACGTTAGTGCCTCTAACTGAAGTGGGTCCTACCTTACCTAAAAATTTTGCTCGTGCCAATCCTTCTACCTTACCTGATCCCGATATTGACATTCCTTGGAAAGCTTCTCAACCCATAGACTCTTCCACTTACCCGTCCGATTTAGATTTCGATGAAGAACCACTTCCTCCTTTGCCCTCCGATCTGGAACCGGAGCTTCCTGAAGAAAATAAATTAAAAGATAAAAAAAACAAAAAGAATAAAGAGGATAAAAACGAAGAAGACCTTCCTCTCTTCGATGAAAATACCATTACTAACACCATCCCTACCGAACCCGAATAAAATCCTTACCATGAAATTTTCACTTTCTCTCGTATTATTCACTTTATTCCTCACTGGCTGCGCTTATCAACTGGGCAATATTCCTGGTAAAGAAGTCGAAGGCATCTCCTCGATTAATGTGCCCGTTGTCAGAAACGAAACTTATGAGCCAGGAATCAGCGTTATGGTTACTGACGCCATTATTCAACGATTCCATTCTGATGGCACTATGAGTGTGACTCGAGAAGCGAATGCGGATGCCACCTTAGAAGTAAAACTGACTCGTTTTGAACGTTCCCCATTGCGCAGTGTGCGTAATGACACCCGAACCGTTGCTGAATATCGCGTCTTCCTCCTAGCTGAAGTTGTATTACGTAAAAATGACGGCACTGTCTTAATCAAAGAAAAAGTTGCCGGTGACACCGAATTCTTCATTGGAAACGATCTACAAGAAGGCGAACGTCAAGCAATGGGTCTAGTGGCTGATGAATTAGCCAATAACATCGTTCTTCGAGTTACCGAAGGTTGGTAAGCAATTTACTTTACTACTGACAGCTGATTACTAATACGAATATTAAGTGCTGGAGACAGGACTTGAACCTGCACGCCTTGCGGCACGGGAACCTAAATCCCGCGTGTCTGCCATTTCACCACTCCAGCTAAAGTCAGAAATAAAATATTATTATGGTTTGAAACGAATAAAGAATCAATCGACAAATCTTCTTCACTTGCGATGTCGGAACAATTTTGCATAAAATATTAACCATGAAAATCAATTTTGGTCCGAGTCCTGGTTATATAGTCTCTTTGATTTTGCACAGCATCAGTTTTTATATTGGCGTTGTAGTTTTTGCATTTCGTCTTTGGCCCCCTTTTCTTTCTAGTTTGCAACGTGGCATTCCGATTACAGGCACTCACCTGACGCTTTTAGCTTTTTTCCTTATCATGTTTAGTGTATCTCGCGCTTTTTACATCTATCACTTCACTAGCTATTCCCTAGCCGATTTGGACAGCAATCCCGTTTTAGAAATCGGACGTCCTTATGCTTTTTTTGGAAAACAAGTGGATGGTGTATTTTGCCAACTCATTACTGATTGCGATTATCGTGTGACTCCGCTCCAAGTTTTTTTTCAATCTGCTACTTTTTTTATTGAAAGCGCCGATAATAAACGGATTCGCATCCCTTACGCAGAAAAAGAGATGTTAGAAAAATTACGCACGCTGTGCCCCCGCATTCGAGTTTTGGGAACTGTTTAATTTTTAAAACCAATTTCTGCGTTTTGCCCACAGCAC
The DNA here is from genome assembly GCA_019694135.1 of Verrucomicrobiia bacterium. Taxonomy (NCBI): domain Bacteria; kingdom Pseudomonadati; phylum Verrucomicrobiota; class Verrucomicrobiia; species Verrucomicrobiia bacterium. Next base: position 107,358 of record JAIBCM010000003.1, read on the forward strand.
CATTAACAACGTAGTTGCTATGGTAAAAACACCAGCCATTTCATAACCAAATGGCATTGAAATTTCCGGCATGGATCGAAAATTCATTCCATACCATCCTGATACCACGGTAATGGGAATAGTTAAAGCCGTCATGATAGCCAGCGCTTTAATGACTTGATTAGTTTCATGTTGTGCTTTGTTGAGATAAACATCCATAATTAACAACAACTGATCAGAATAATTTAACCCCGTTGCATCGTAACGCGACAAGTTATCTGTAATGTCTCGAAAATAAGGCAAAAGATGCGTTCGAATTAATTTAAACTCACCACGCGCTAATCGACTTACTACTTCGCGTTGCGGAGCAACAATTACCCGAAAATCGCTTAATTCTTTTTTAGCGTTCAAAATCAGTTTAATAATATCCTTAGGATTTATTTCAAACAGCGTCGCTTCAATTTCCTGAATTTCTTTGGTTAATTCATCGATGACCGGTTTGTAGTTATCCACCAACAGATCGATAATATAATAAGCTAAGCGATCTGGTCCGCGCACATTAGTTACAATGCTATGCCGCAGTTTATCAATGATGGAATTAACTCCTCGTATTTTGCCAGTGTGATAGGTGACAAGAAATTCTTTGCCTAGAAACATATTTAATTCCGTTGTTTTGAACTGTTCCTGACGCGAAAATTCAATAGCGTGTAACACTAAGAAAATATAATCCTCGTAATCTTCAATCTTAGGCAATTCATTTACCGTTACACAATCTTCTATCGCCAAGGGGTGAAAGCTAAACACCCCTTCTAACACTTGTTTTACCTCTTGCTCTGTAGGTTGGTCTAGATCTACCCACAAATGCAAACCAGGATCTCCACGCACCAGACGCAATGCATCCAGATCAAGATCCTGTCCCACTAACTTGCCTTGTTCAAAAACAAATGAATGGATCATCTTTTGTCAAGATGCCCTGTTTCCTACAGGTTTGGCAAGTTTCTTTTACAAAAAGAAAGGCCAACCTTGGTAACCAAGATTGGCCTAACCTGAATCAGATATTATTCTCCTAAAGAAGCAGAAATTTCCAAAGGAATTTTAGGTTTTTCTTCACCTTCTTTTTCCAAAGAAACTAAGGGTTCGCCGACAGGCTCGCTTAATTCCACCAGACGGACTCGATTATAGCCTGTATAACCGGTTCCAGCGGGAATCAAATGACCCATGATCACATTCTCTTTAAAACCGCGCAATCGATCCACTTTACCTAAAGTGGCCGCATCCGTTAAAACGCGTGTGGTGTCTTGGAAAGAGGCTGCCGATATGAAACTTTCTGTTTCCAACGAAGCCTTTGTGATTCCTAACAACACCGGTTTAGCTTCAGCAGGCTTGCCACCCGCCGCAACAATGCGTCGATTCTCTTCTTCAAACGATAATCGGTCTACTTGCTCATCCCATAAGAAACTGGTATCACCAGGATCCACAATCTTCACTTTGCGCAACATCTGGCGAACGATAATTTCAATATGTTTATCGTTAATTTCTACGCCTTGCAAACGATACACTTCTTGAACTTCGTTTAAGAGATATTCTTGCAAAGCCTGGGGGCCGCAAATATCTAGCACTTCATGCGGAACAACTGGACCTTCCGTCAACTGTTGACCTTTCTTCACATGATCCCCTTTATAAACAATAATATGTTTATTCATTGGAATCAGATGCTCTTCTTCAGCATTAGTTTGAGCATCACGCAAGACCAATCTTCGTTTCCCGCGCGTAGTTCCAGCAAATTCAACTACTCCATCAATCTTAGCAATTTCTGCCGCGTCTTTAGGTCGACGCGCTTCGAAAAGTTCTGCCACTCGAGGCAAACCACCAGTAATATCTTTGGTCTTCACTACTTTTCGCGGCGTTTTTGCCAAACGATCGCCTGCCCGAACTTTAGCATTTGGCTTTACCTCAATGTGCGCGCCAGCTGGAATGGAATAACTTGCGAGCACTTCACCTTTATCATCCTTTACCACAATTTGAGGGTGCAAATCCTCTTTATGTTCGATGACCACTAACTCGACTTGTCCGCTAGATTCGTTAGTTTCTCGCTTAGTTGTTACTCCTTCAATAATATCAGCAAATTCTACTTTACCACTTTTTTCAGTAAGAATAGGAACATTATAAGGATCCCATTCTACAAAAACGGCGCCTTTTTTCACCATTCCACCCTCGCCTACTGAAATAGAAGATCCAATCACAATCACATAGCGTTCTAATTCGCGACCGTCCTCAGCATGAATGCTAATCGAGCCGTTCTTATTAAGTGCGATATGTTTACCATCAATCGATTCTACTGTGCGCAACTCATTATACTGAACTCGTCCATCATTTTTAGCTTTAATTTGGGGTTGTTTGAAAACCTGCGAAGCAGTTCCACCAATGTGAAATGTGCGCATGGTCAATTGAGTTCCGGGCTCACCAATGGATTGAGCCGCAATAATGCCTACCGTTTCACCCAATTTACCTTGATGAGAGGTAGCAAGATTTAGCCCGTAACATTTTGCGCAAACGCTGTTTTTTGTTTCACAAGTGAGCACGGAACGAATACGAACTTTTTCAACACCAAGCTTATCAATGGCTTTGGCTTTTTCTTCTGTAATCAATTCATTGGCTTTGACAATTTTTTCGTGACTGACAGGGTCTACAATGTCATCGCAAGAAGTGCGACCGTAAATGCGATCCGTCAACTTTACGATTTCGTCTTCCCCTTCATAAATCGGTTGCACCCAAATACCGTTCGGCGTGCCACAATCTTCTTCGCTAATGATCACATCCATTGCAACGTCGCACAATTTACGCGTCATATAACCCGAATCCGCTGTCTTTAATGCCGTATCAGCTAAACCTTTACGCGCACCGTGAGTTGAAATAAAATATTCCAACACCGTTAATCCCTCACGGAAATTCGAAAGAATCGGACGTTCAATAATTTCACCAGAAGGTTTTGCCATCAGACCGCGCATACCCGCCAACTGTTTGACTTGTTGACGATTGCCTCGCGCTCCTGAGTCCACCATTAAATAAACGGGATTTAACTCTTCACGCGCCAGATTATGTTCCAACGTGCGGAACATCACATTAGCGATTTCCTCACCCGCGTGGGTCCAAATATCCACAATCTTATTATAACGCTCACCATCAGTGATAATTCCTGCTTGATACTGTTTCTCTACTACACGAATCAAATCCATTGCCTTTTTAATCTCGGTAGCTTTTTCGCTAGGAATAATCATGTCAGCAATACCGATACTAATACCGGCGCGTGTGGCTTCTTCAAAACCCATTTGTTTCATTTTATCCAAACAATCAACCGTCGCAGGATGTCCGGAAACTCGGTAACACGTTAAAATAATTTCACCTAACAACTTTTTATTGACCGTTTTATTGACGAAACCAATTTCTTTAGGCCAAATTTCATTAAAAATCACTCGACCTGCTGTGGTTTCGATAAATTTTTTAGCCATATCGCCAAACACAGTTTTAACACCCAAATTGGGATTCTTTAAAATAATGCGACTGTGTGTGCTAATGCTTCCTTCACTATGCGCAAAAAACACTTCTTCCTGATTAGAAAAAATGGGCAGTCGTTGCTCCTTAGCCTTTTCGCCTCGCGAAGGTTGTGTCAAATAATAACATCCTAAAGGAATATCTTGAGAAGGCGTGGTAATGGCTTTTCCGCTTGAAGGCGAAAAAATATTGTTAGGGGCTAACATCAAAAGTCGCGCTTCCAACTGTGACTCGATAGAAAGCGGCACGTGAACAGCCATTTGGTCACCATCGAAGTCAGCGTTATAAGCTGTACAAACCAAAGGATGAATACGAATCGCCTCTCCTTCGATCAAAACCGGTTCAAAGGCCTGAATCGAAAGACGATGCAAAGTTGGCGCACGATTTAATAAAACGGGATGACCTTTGGTTACCTCTTCTAAAATATCCCAAACAATGGTTTCCTGACGCTCGATAATTTTCTTTGCGCTGCGGACAGTATGAACATGGCCTAACTCTTTCAAACGTCGAATGATGAAAGGCTCGAACAAAACCAATGCCATTTTTTTAGGCAAACCGCACTGGTTCAATTTCAATTCAGGCCCAATCACAATAACGGAACGACCTGAGTAATCTACGCGCTTCCCTAAAAGGTTCATTCGAAAGCGGCCTGTTTTGCCTTTTAACATGTCCGACAAAGATTTGAATGGACGATTCCCCGCTCCTAACACGGGTCGGCCATGGCGACCATTATCAATCAATGCATCTACCGATTCTTGTAACATGCGTTTTTCGTTGCGAATGATGACTTCTGGAGTCTTCAATTGTAACAAATTTTTTAGACGATTATTTCTGTTAATCACCCGACGATACAAATCATTCAAATCGGAGGTAGCAAAGCGTCCCCCTTCCAAAGGCACTAAGGGTCGTAAGTCTGGTGGAATGACTGGTAAAACTTCCAAAATCATCCATTCCGGTCTTTGCTCTGCTGAAATAAAGCCTTGCACCAATTTCAAACGTTTCGCGATTTTTTTGCGAGTCTGTTTGCTACGGGTGTTACCTAAAGCTTCTTGCAATTCTCGTTGCATTTTTTCGAGATCAACTCTCTTAAGAATTTCGCGAATTCCTTCAGCACCCATTTTCGCTATAAAATCATCGCCATATTGATCTTGGGCTTCGCGATATTCGGTTTCACTAAGCAGCTGTTTAAATTCTAATGGAGTTTTACCTGGATCAATTACGATATAATCCTCGTAATAAATTACCCGCTCTAACTCGCGCGCGGTCATATCCATCATGAGACCCAAACGGCTGGGCATACATTTAAAAAACCAAATATGCGAAACGGGGACAGCTAATTCAATATGCCCCATACGCTCGCGACGCACGCGAGATAAAGTAACTTCTACTCCACATCGATCACACACGATGCCTTTATATTTAATGCGCTTATATTTACCACAGGCACACTCCCAATCTTTGGTAGGACCAAAAATTCGTTCACAAAAAAGACCGCCTTTTTCCGGTTTGAACGTGCGATAGTTGATCGTCTCTGGATTTTTAACCTCGCCTCGACTCCAAGCGCGAATGGTAGTAGGTGCAGCAATGGCAATGCCTACTGTGTCAAAATCAACAGCTCGTTCCAATCCTAAGGTTTCTCGTAATGTCTCTCGGCTCATAATTCTCTTTTCTCGTTAACAGGTTTAGGCTCCTAAAATTTCTTCTGGCTTTTCTGCAGCTTCTCTGGCGGCGGCTTCGGCGCTGGAAGGTATTCCTCCAATATCCTCACCTCGAGAACGATCGCCTACCTTCACATCCAGACATAATGACTGCATTTCTTTAATTAAAACATTAAACGATTCTGGTGTGCCGGCCTGTAAAGAATTATCACCCTTTACAATGCTCTCGTAAATGCGTGTGCGGCCACTGACATCGTCCGATTTTACAGTTAATAATTCCTGCAAAGTATAAGCCGCGCCATACGCTTCCAAAGCCCACACTTCCATTTCACCAAAGCGTTGACCTCCATATTGCGCTTTACCACCTAAAGGTTGTTGCGTGACCAAGGAATAAGGTCCTACAGCGCGAGCATGGATTTTATCTGCAACCAAGTGATTGAGTTTTAACATGTAAATATAACCAACCACTACGCGTTGATCAAAACGGTCCCCTGTGCGGCCGTCATGAAGAAAAGTTTTTCCATCAACATCAATCGAAAACTCATCATTCTTATTTTTTACTTGTTTTAGAAAATCGTGAATCTGACTCTCACGAATTCCATCGAACACAGGTGTGGCAACTTTGAATCCTAAATATTTCGCCGCAATACCCAAATGAGTTTCTAAAACTTGCCCTACATTCATTCGTGAAGGCACACCCAATGGATTTAAAATAATTTCCACTGGTGTTCCATCCGGTAAAAAGGGCATATCTTCTTCCGGCACAATTTTTGCGACTACACCTTTATTACCATGACGCCCTGCCATTTTATCGCCAACGCCTAATTTGCGTTTGCTTGCGACATAAACTTTTACCTGTTTAATAATGCCAGGATCCACTTCATCACCACTTTCCAAGCGGTCCATCTGCATCATGCGCTCACTTTCGATTTGTTCGAACTTGGGTTCAAACTGCATGATTATTTCACGAATTTTAATGCGAATAGGGCTCGGATCGATATCGATATGGTTATAAACATCTGCCAATTTTCGAAGCAAAGTTTTAGTGATCTTACGATTAGCGGGAATAATGATTTCCCCTGTTTCTCCGTTCATGACGTCCAACGGAATTTTTTCGCCCAATAAGATATTGGAGAGCGCTTCAGTTAATTTTTCTTTTAGCTCATTATTTTTGCGATTGAAATCTTCTTCAGTCGTTTTCAAATGGCGTTTCATTTCGCTGGAATTCATCTTAACACGATCCACTTTTTTCAAGTTGGAAGAAACTTTTACATCCATCACGATTCCATAAACTCCCGATGGCACACGCAATGAAGAATCTTTCACGTCTGCGGCTTTTTCACCGAAAATAGCGCGTAATAAACGCTCTTCAGGAGCTAATTCTGTTTCGGATTTAGGTGTGATTTTTCCAACTAAAATATCGTTGGGTTTGACTTCTGCGCCGATACGAATTACGCCATCATGAGAAAGATTTTTCAATGCTTCTTCGCCAACATTGGGAATATCGCGAGTGATTTCTTCTGGACCGAGTTTGGTGTCACGAGCACTAATTTCAAATTCTTCAATGTGAATCGAAGTGTAAATATCTTCTTTAACAATTTTTTCACTAATGAGAATCGCATCTTCAAAATTGTAACCATTCCACGGCATGAAAGCCACGAGCACGTTGCGACCTAAGGCTAACTCACCCTGCTCGGTGCAAGGTCCATCAGCAATCACTTGCCCTTTACTGATACGTTGGCCTTGGCTCACCAAAGGTTTTTGGTTAATGCAAGTGCCTGCATTACTTCTCATGAATTTGCGTAATTCATAAACATACAAGCCCTTATCAGGATCGGTTTTTAAAGTTTTTTTGCCTTCGGGCATTTCACCATCGGAAGTAATTACGATTTGAGTTGCTGTTACCGAAGCCACTTTACCGCCGTGCTCGGCAATAATCACTGAGCATGAGTCACGCGCTACTTTTCCTTCCATTCCTGTTCCTACTAAAGGAGATTCCGTGCGAATGAGAGGCACGCCTTGTCGTTGCATGTTAGAACCCATGAGCGCGCGGTTGGCATCGTCATGTTCGAGGAAAGGAATTAAGCTGGCTGCCACGGAAACGAGTTGTTTGGGTGACACATCCATGTAGTGAACGCGAGTGGGTTCCACTTCCAAGAAATCGCCACGATAACGAACACTGACTTTTTCGTCTACTAGACGACCTTTTCCATCCAATACAGCATTAGCCTGAGCCACGATATAATTTTCTTCTTGATCGGCTGTTAAATAGTCAATATCGCCCGTTACACGACCATTTTCGATCTTGCGATAAGGTGTTTCAATGAAACCAAATTCATTAATGCGGGCAAATGAACTTAGTGAAGAAATCAGACCGATATTAGGTCCTTCTGGCGTCTCAATGGGACAAATGCGGCCATAATGCGAAGCATGCACGTCGCGCACTTCGAAGCCTGCGCGTTCTCGCGATAACCCCCCAGGTCCCAACGCCGATAAACGACGTTTATGAGTCATTTCGGAAAGAGGATTAATCTGATCCATGAATTGAGAAAGTTGGCTACGACCAAAAAAGTCGCGAATGGCTGCAGATAATGCCTTAGGATTGATCAATTTTTGAGGCGTCATACCTTCCAAGTTGACATCAAACAAAGTCATGCGTTCTTTCACCAAACGTTCTGTGCGAGCTAAACCGGTTCGACATTGGTTAGCCAGTAATTCACCCACTGTGCGCACGCGACGACTTCCCAAATGATCGATGTCATCTACGGCACCCTCACCTCGTCGTAAGTTTAAAAGATAACGGGTTGCGCCAACGATGTCGTCATTGGTTAATGTTCTGATATCTAAATCTACCGAAAGTCCTAATTTTTGATTAATTTTGTAACGTCCTACGCGACTGATGTCGTAACGTTTGATATCAAAAAAGAGGCGTTTTAATAAAGCTTTGGCATTTTGCACGGTGGGAGGATCGCCTGGACGAAGTTTACGATAAATGTCTTTCAACGCTTCATCCGTGTCTTTCGTCGGATCTTTTTTCAATGATTTGATGATGGCATCATCATCTTTAGTATCGACCACTTCCACTTCTTTAATATCGAGATCGGCGAGATGTCGAATAACAGTTTTTGACATCGGTTCAAAAGCGCGAGCTACGATCACTTCAGGATTATCTTTTTCGCGAACGTCTTCGACTAAAACTTTAGTTGCGATTGCTTCATCATCAATTTTTTGGCTCAACTTCAATTTTTCAATAGGATAAAATAACGAAAGAATTTCTCGATCAGAACTGAATCCCAGGGCTCGCAAAAATGTTGTCACTAAAAATTTTCGGCGACGTTTGCGACGATCGAGAAAAACATATAACAAATCGTTAGTGTCAAACATGATTTCCATCCAATTTCCACGATCTGGAATGATGCGATAGGAATAAAGAATTTTACCATTGGCATGAACGCTGCTTTCAAAACAGATGCCAGGGCTTCGGTGCAATTGGCTAACCACTACGCGTTCGGCGCCGTTAATAACAAACGTGCCGGCATTGGTCATGAGCGGCATTTCCCCCATATAAACGCGCTCTTCTTTTACTCCGGTTTCATCGCGCAAACGAAAAGTGACATACAACGGCGCGGAAAAAGTTTGACCTTCGCGTTGGCATTCCAAAGCTCCCACTTTAGGTTCGCCAATTTCATAGTTATCAAATTCCAACTTAATTTTTCCATCGTAACTTTCGATAGGAAAAACTTCTCCAAACACAGCTTGCAAACCTTCCGCCTTTCGCCTTTTCGGAGAAACGTCCGTTTGAAGAAATTCTTTGTAAGAAGTGAGTTGGATTTCAATCAAATTCGGGGGTTCCAATGCTTCAACAATTTTACCGAAGTTGATTCTCTCTGCCGTTTTTGTGTTATCTGACATGTTCGTTCCTAATTGACTGTTCTTGTTAACTGTTCTGATAAAGGGTTTCGATCGCTGCCCCTTTATCTGGAAAGGGGCAGTTCATCGAAATACTTTTATTTCACTTCGACTTTAGCGCCAGCTGCTTCTAATTTTTTCTTAATTTCATCAGCTTCTTCTTTGGTTGCACCTTCCTTCACGGTTTTAGGCGCGCTTTCCACTAAAGCTTTGGCGTCGGCCAATCCTAAACCTGGAACAACGCTGCGAACTTCTTTAATCACAGCGATTTTATTTGCGCCACCATCGGTTAATATCACATTAAACGAAGTTTTTTCTTCCGCCGCAGGAGCCGCTCCTCCTCCAGCTGGTGCCGCAGCGACAGCTGCAACAGGCGCAGCAGCGCTCACGCCCCAAGTTTCTTCTAATTGTTTAACTAAATCAGCCGCTTCCATAACAGTGAGCGAGCTGAGTTGCTCGACTATATTTTTTAAATCAGTTGCCATAATTATTGAGCCATTAGTTTTTAGCGCTTAGTCGTTTGCTTTTTCAAGCGAGTGAATTCACTAAAAATTCTAGCTTCCTTTTTTGTCGTTCTCCTAGCGAATTGCACCCGCAATTCATTTCTTCTTGAAGGGCTTCAAGACTAGAAGTGGGTCGACGTTTTTTGTTTATGCCCTTGTCCATCTTGGCGTTGGTTTTAGTCATATTATTGTTAGATGCTAATGCCACCGCAAATTTTATGTTGTTTTCTCCGATTTTGCTTTGATCACACGTGCCAGTTGCGAAGCCGGTGTGTGAATCAATCGCGCCAAAGTAGTCGCTGGCGTATTGATCAAACTTAAAATCTGTGCCAAAAGCGTTTCTCGAGGAGGTAAATCGGCCAACGTTATGATTTGTTTGGCTTCAAGGATTGCACCTTCTAAAACGCCACCACGAATTTGGGGCTTGGCAAATTCTGCGGCAAAATTTTTTAAAACTTTAGCCGCTGAACAAACATCTTGAGAGCCGGAAACAATAGCGGTTTGGCCTTCGAGTAAATCTTTGATTTCTGGCAAATCCAATTCCTTCATGACCAAGCGCAACGCTGTATTTTTCACCACGGTGTAGCGCGCTCCGGTTTGACGCAGACGTTTTCTAAGCTCGGAAAATTGTGGCACGTTCATCTGACGATAATCGGTCACAATGACATAAGGAAAGCCATTGATTTTGGCTTTAATTTCTTCCACTAAATTTGCTTTTTCTACTCTCATAATTTTTAATTTTTAAATTCACTCATATCTAAAGTTAAACCGGGTGATTGGGTTGAGCTTAATACTGCTCGATCGATGTAATGACCTTTTGCTGAAGAAGGACGCGCTTTCACTACGGAATCAATGACAGCGCGGCTATTTTCAATTAACTGAGCATCGCTAAACGAACGTTTGCCTAATAAAACATGAAGATTTGCCGCTTTATCGATTTTAAATTCTACGCGACCCGCTTTGCATTCTTTAACAGCTTTGGCGGTATCGTCGGTTACTGTGCCTGTTTTAGGGTTGGGCATAAGTCCGCGAGGACCTAAAACTTTTCCTAATTTTCTGACCTCTTGCATGGCTTCAGGTGTGGCAACAGCAACATCAAAATCTTGAAAACCTTCCTGACATTTTTTGATCATGTCTTCAAATCCCACATGCTCTGCTCCGGCAGCACGAGCAGCATCGGCCGCTTTACCTTTAGCAAAAACTAAAATCTTTACGTTTTTCCCGCTGCCATGAGGCAGTGCAACCGTGCCACGCACCATTTGATCGCTCTGTTTTGGATCCACTGTTAATTTGAAAGCCAATGTGACTGACTCATCAAATTTTGCGGCAGGAAAAGTTTTTAATATTTTAATGGCTTCTTCTAAAGGATAGAGCTTTTTCTCTTCCACTAATTTGGCCGCTTGTTGATATCGCTTACTTCGTTTATTTTGCATTTTTTTTACTCCCGTAGTGATAACGTCTCGCCGTGGCGAGACTCCTACTTATGGTTAATACTAGACAATTTCAATCCCCGCTTGACGCGCTGTTCCGGCTAAAATCCGGAAAGCAGCTTCTTCATCGTGCGTATTCAAATCTTTTATTTTTAGCTTCACAATTTCCATCACTTGGGCTTTGGAAAGTTTAGCCACCTTGTTTTTGTTGGGTTCTTTCGAGCCACTCGCAATTTTAGCCGCTTTTTTAAGAAGCACCGCAGCAGGTGGCGATTTGGTAATGAAACTAAAACTTTTATCTTTATAAACGGTAATTATGACCGGCAAAATGTCTCCACCTTGCTTTTGCGTAGCGGCATTAAATTCCTTGCAAAAAGCCATAATGTTAACGCCTTGTTGACCCAAAGCTGGTCCTACGGGAGGGGCTGGATTGGCCTGACCCGCTGGGATTTGTAATTTAATCGTTGCAACAACTTCTTTTGCCATAATTTTTTTCTTTAACTCAATTTTTACCCATTTTGAAAAGTAATTTGCCCAAACTATTTATTATATCACGTTTTTTCAACTTGCCAATACTCTAATTCAACTGGAGTGCTTCGTCCAAAAATGCTTACCGAAACCAAAAGGCGACCTTTTTCGGGATAAACCTCTTCCACAAGTCCGTCCTGATTCTGGAATGGGCCATCACCGACTTTGACCTTATCGCCCACAGAAAATGCTGTTTTGGGAATCACATGTTCTTCACTGGCTTTGATTTGCGCTAACATGGCCTCCACTTCACTGTTTCGCATGGGGATAGGTTTTTGCCCATCTGCAAAACCTAAAACTCCCTGAGTTTCTCGTAAATAATACCAAGTTTTTTCGATGATTTTTTTATTATCATCCAAAAGATTGGCTAAAATAAAAACGTAGCCAGGATAAAGTTTACGCTCAGTTTCAATTTTTTTATTGCGTCGAATTTCCGAAACCCTTTCTGTAGGAACAATGACTTCGTGCAAACTGTCGACCATTTCATTGGCTTTGAGTCGCTTGAGCAATGCATCGCGCACTTTACTTTCTTGACCGCTGAGCACATGAAGGGCAAACCATTGTGCTTTATCATAGTTTGGATGACGCTTGTCCAAAGGTTGTAAGATGGAGCTCACCACCTTTTCCTCTTTCTGCTCTGAAATTTCTTGAGCTTCTTGGTGTTCTATTTCTTGCGTTGCGTTTTGTGATGTTTCCTGTGCTGTTGACTGAGTAGGATTCGGCTCTTCAGCTGCTCCCAAATTGGGTGCAGGCGTATTTTCGCTTTGATCTGTTGAGGTTTGAGAAGAAAAAGAGTCCATGATTTGATTAGATATGAAGTTGAATGACTAGACCGACTACTTTCATGAGAATAAGATCAAAAAAGCTGGTATAAGCGCCTAATAAAACCATAGAAACAATAACGACTACGGTAGAGTCAATTAACTCTTTGTAGCGACGCAATCCGGTTTGCATGGGATCCCAGGGCCAACTGCACTTTTTGAGTTCTACGTTGACTTCCCGGCTAAAACTTAAAATTTTAGACCAATAACGAATCACAAGAGCTAAGGTAATCAGAATAGCCGCTAGTAATAAAGCGGTCTGCAACCAATGCACTTGTGCCCATTGCGCTAATTTTGAAGTCATCACTATCTTCTTTCTTATGTTTTATCTTTTGCCTGATGCAGGAGAGACAGGACTCGAACCTGCAACATGCGGTTTTGGAGACCGCTGCTCTACCAATTGAGCTACTCTCCTAAAAAGAGGTTCAACGTAAAGACAGGGTCCTGTTACTTTTTATTCAATAATTTCGGTAACACGGCCTGCCCCTACGGTTCTACCACCTTCTCGAATCGCAAAGCGCATGGTTTTTTCCATAGCCACGGGCGCTAACAATTCGACTTCCATGGATATGTTATCACCTGGCATTACCATTTCAACGTTGGCAGGTAGTTTGATCGTGCCTGTCACGTCGGTCGTGCGGAAGAAAAATTGAGGTCGGTAATTGGAAAAGAAAGGAGTGTGTCGACCACCTTCTTCTTTGCTCAATACATAAACTTCTGCCTTGAATTTCTTATGAGGGGTAATCGTGCCTGGTTTCGAAATCACTTGACCGCGTTCCACGTCTTCCTTTTTCACGCCGCGAAGCAATACACCCACGTTATCGCCCGCTTCAGCTTGATCGAGAAGTTTTCTAAACATTTCAATGTCAGTTGCCACTGTTTTTTGAGTGGGTTTTAATCCGACAATTTCTACTTCTTCCATTTTCTTTAAAACACCTCGCTCCACGCGACCGGTTGCAACTGTTCCGCGACCTTCAATGTTAAATACGTCTTCAACAGACATGAGGAAAGGCTGATCTTTCGGACGTTCTGGCAATGGAATATAAGTATCCACCGCGTTCATGAGATCTAAAATGCATTTGGCATCAGCGCTATTGGGATCAGCAGAAGCTAAAGCTTTTACAGCACTGCCTTTCACAATAGGAATTTTATCGCCAGGAAATTCGTATTGAGTGAGAAGCTCACGAACTTCAAGTTCCACCAAATCAAGCAATTCTTTATCATCAACCATGTCGCATTTATTGAGAAATACAACCAAGGCAGGCACCCCGACTTGGCGTGCTAAAAGGATATGTTCGCGAGTTTGTGGCATCGGTCCATCAGCCGCACTCACCACGAGAATCGCTCCATCCATCTGAGCAGCGCCGGTAATCATGTTTTTAATATAGTCAGCGTGACCCGGACAATCCACGTGAGCATAGTGACGTTTATCAGTCTGATATTCGACGTGCGCTGTGTTAATCGTGATTCCGCGCTCTTTTTCTTCAGGAGCCGCGTCAATTTGATCGTAAGCCTTAGCTTCTGCCAAACCTTGCTTGGACAAAATCGTAGTAATGGCGGCGGTCAAAGTTGTCTTTCCATGGTCCACGTGACCAATTGTGCCAATATTAACGTGGGGTTTATCGCGTTTAAATGCTTCCTTCGCCATAATATTTGTGACTCCTAATTTATATTTCTAATTTTTAACTTTCTAAATTTTTCTTACAACTACCAGCCCACGATCGGGATTGAACCGACGACCTCGTCCTTACCAAGGACGTGCTCTGCCAACTGAGCTACGTGGGCAAAGACTTGTTTTAGATTTTTTTTAACTTGCGTAATTAATCGCATTAAAAAAATCAATAAAACACTTTTACTCTCTCAATTTTTTTTGAAAAAGTTTTCGGGGTTTTATTTTCTAAAACAGCGCCCGAATTTGATCTATCTTTTATAGAAGTCAAGCGGTTTTATCAAAAAAGATTAAAATAAGAATAAAAACTAAAATTGCAACCACACTAAAAAAGTCATAATATTCATTTGATTTTTCTTTTCATAGAGTTAATTTTGTTTAAAGGAGGATGTATGGAGCGCAATCGAATCATTTTTCTATTTCTTGTTATCTTCGCGGCTTTGACTCCGCTTCAAAGTTACGCCACTGACGAAACAAATGCACCCCCTGTTTATGTCACCAATATTGTGGCAGAACCTTTTTATGGAAAATTTAAATCAAAGATTTTAAAAATTACTAAAATTGCGCCAGGTGCCGATTCAATCAATACTTTAATTACCTCTGAAGAAAATCGTCCTTTTAAACCTAAAGCTATTCGAGATATTAATGGTGATGGTAATGTCGATTTATTGAGCCAAACTGGGCAAGTAATAAGGATTGCTTATGGCCCTAATTTTTCTAGTAATATTACCGCTCTTTCGGTTCCGCTGCCCAATCCTGGTTTTAAACTCGTTGCCACGGGTGACATTGATGGAGATGGAGATGTTGATCTTATTTTGCAACGCAAGAAAAAAATAACTGCTTATTTAGCAAATGAAGGAACCTATCAACAAACTCAACTACAATTTGGTAATACTCTTGCTCCTCGAGCCAAGGTATTAGGTGCTTTATATCAAAACAATACATTTACTGAAGTTCAAACAATCGATCCTATCGTTTTACAGAACAATACTATCGGCTCTACTCTTAATACGGTTGCTGTACCCAATACTAGTCCTATTTTACTAGTAAAAGTTGGTAGAGAACTTTTTGGGTATACTAATAATAACGGCATTTTTTTCCCTTCATCATTACCTTTATATACCCTACAGCCTAAAGAAAAATTTGTTGGAACCTTTAAAACAGGACTTACCCCCCAAGTTACGGCTTCATCCACTAAAACAACAACAACGGTTGACGAAGAAAATAATATCGTAAATCAAACTGAAGGCATTACTCACACCGTGGGAGGACTTGATATTGTCATTCAAAAACGCCGTGAAGTTTTCGCTCTTTCAAGTATCAACAACTTCACACTGCCTATTTTAGTTGCTAGCAACCGAGCTGGTGTAAAAATTATTGGCCCCAAATAAAAATTTTTTCGCAACAATCTTAATAAATTGGATTGCGTAGTGTTGCATCAATTAAACGCAGCGCTTCTTCTGCGTGAGCTCGAACGGCTGGAGAAATTTGAGGATTTTTTCGAATTCGATCCAACACCGCAAAAGAACTGGCATCGGGCATTAACCCTAACGCCGTGATTGCTGCCAGACGCACTTGCGAATCTTTATCTCCCTCCGCTATTTTCTGCAATAAAGGCAAAGCTTCTGATGCTTTTAAATCAATCAACGCTTCCACACAAAGACGACGATGCCAGGCATCTCCTTGAGATTCTTCCAAAGCTCGAATTAAAAACGTTTTCCCTCGATCATTACCGTTCTTTGCCAAAGCAATGGCTGCGATCAATTTTGTTTCCCAATCGTCATGCGATAATTGTTGAGAAAAAATTTCCAAGCTATCTCCATTTGCTAAAGCAATCAGTGCAGCGCCCGCTGCTTGTTTCACATAAGCATCCGAATCGTGCAAAGCCTCGAATAAAGCAGGTAAAGCCTCTGTCGCGCCAATAGCGCTCAATGCCTGCGCCGCTTCACCTCGCACAAACCAGGATTCATCTTTTAACGCTTTTAACAACGCCTCTGTAGCACGCCAATCTTTTAGTTCTCTTAACGCATTAATTGCCGCGCGTCGAACCGTTTCATCCGAATCACTCACTCGCTTAATCAAAGCAGGAACCGATTCTGGCTCTTTAGCAACTGATAAAACCTGGGCCGCCGTGACACGAATCGCGACATCCTCATTCTCCAATGCCTTCAATAAAACATCATCACCCGAAGAGATTTTTTCTTTCATTTGCCGATAAGCAGCATAAGCCAAATCGGGTTGCTCAGCCTTTAACAAGACTAAAATGCGATAACGCAAAAATTTTTTATTTTTTGGTTCTGTTTGCAACGCCTCCTTCAAAACCATCATGGCTTTACTATATTCATGAAATTTCATCAACGTTTCCACGTCAGAAATAATTTTTTTCTCCTTGGCATTGCCACAACCTGCCAAAGCCAACACAACCAAAAATAAAAAAAAACGGCTCATCAATTCTGGCAAACTGCCAAGACCAAAGCGGTCTGACAAGTGAGAAAAATAAATCGGTTAAAAACGTGTTGGAAACATTTTCATGCGTTTCACTAAAAAAAACCGCGCATAAACAAAGCCCACTACAATTCCTCCCAAATGAGCTAAATGCGCCACTTGCGAAAGCGCGCCACGAAAAATAAAAATCAAAGTCAGTAAAGTGTAACCCACAGCCATCCAACGTGCTTGCACAGGAAAAGGTAAAGGAAAAATAAGCAAAGGCACTCGGGGAAACAACACGGCAAACGCCGTGACCAATCCCAACACCGAAGCGCTGGCTCCTATCATCGGATAAAGAGAATTTAAATTAAAAATGATCCATAAAATGCCTCCTGCCAAACCACTCAACAAATACAAAAAAATAAAATGCCAGCGTCCAGCAATCGGCTCCAATTCACGGCCAAAAACCCAAAGACCGATCATATTAAACAGCAAATGCGCAAACCCTCCATGCAACCACATATAAGTAAAAAGCTGGTAATAACGCCCTTCTTCCCAACCAAAAGAACTCAAGGCAAAATAACGAACTAGCCAAGGGTCACGATCGGTTGCTAATTGTAAAAGAAAAACTACCACGTTCAGGGCAATCAATCCATTCACGATGCCAAAAGAAAAATAACGCAATGAAGATCGAAACATGGTTATCCCTTCCTTTCTAAAAGCGAATGACCCGTCATCTCTTTGGGTTGATTTAATCCCAACATTGTCAGTAAAGTCGGTGCAATATCCGCTAAAATTCCATCCTTCAATCGAAAATTCTCAGCATCATCCGCCACATACAAAAGATGGACACGATTCGTCGTGTGAGCGGTGTGAGGTGAGCCATCTGCTGCAATCATTTGCTCGCAATTCCCGTGATCCGCAGTGATCAATAATTTCCCGCCCAATTCCAAAACCGTTTCCACAAGCTGTTGCACAGCCCAATCAATCGTTTCCACTGCTTGAATCGCTGCGGGTAAAGAACCCGTATGTCCTACCATGTCAGGATTCGCATAATTCAGAATCAACACATCAAACTTACCCGTTCGCAACTGTTTTAACGCTTCCTCCGTCAATTCAATAGCCGACATTTCCGGTTTCAAATCGTAAGTCGCCACCTTGGGCGAAGGAATCATCACCCGCTCCTCTACGGGAAAAGGTTCTTCTCGACCACCATTAAAAAAATAAGTGACATGCGGATATTTTTCCGTTTCCGCCATGCGCAACTGAGTCAAACCTGCTTCACTCACCACCTCGCCAAAAATATGCGACATAGATTGCGGCTCAAAAAGCACAGGACACGAAAACGTAGAATCATATTCCGTCATCGTTCCATAATTCACCTGCGGCCAATAAGCGCGTGGAAAGCGATCAAATGTTTTTGACAAAAAAGCCTGAGAAAGTTGACGCGCGCGATCTGAACGAAAATTAAAAAATAAAACACTATCCCCATCTTTAACCAAAGGACGTGGCATAGAATGAATAACCAAAGGCGCCATGAACTCGTCCGTTGTTCCCTGTGTATAACAATGATTAATCTCCTCTGTAATATGTAAAATCTCTTTCCCCACCCCTTGTGTGATCAACTCATAAGCTTTTTGTGTTCGATCCCAACGATTATCCCGATCCATCGCATAATAACGCCCAATAATCGTTGCTAAATGACCGATCCCCTCCTTCTCAAGAAACGCCAATAACTCATCAACATAATTGATACCTCCCGTCGGCGAAGTATCGCGACCATCCAAAAAAGCGTGAATATAAACCTCTTGTAATTTCGCTTCCTTAGCCGCGTGTAACAAAGCGTAAAGATGTTTTTGGTGTGAATGCACGCCTCCATCCGATAGTAATCCCAAGAGATGCAGAGCTTTTTGCTTTGATCGAAGCTGCGAAAAAAATTGCGTCAGCACAGGAATATGAAAAAATTTTTTATCTTCAATAGCTTGATTAATTCGCGTCAAATCCTGATAAACAATCCGTCCCGCGCCTAAATTCAAATGCCCTACCTCCGAATTGCCCATCTGCCCTTTGGGCAAACCCACATCCCAACCGCTCCCACTTAGCGTTGCTAAAGGATAATGTGAGTATAAATAATCATGAAACGGTGTTTCCGCCAACAACGTCGCGTCGCCTTCACTTTCCGCGCCATTTTTGCCTTGAGGATTAATCCCCCAACCATCACGAATAATTAAAACAACCGGTTTTTTCATTGTTACCTTTCAACTTAAAGCAAATTAAGGCATATCAAGCAAACTTCCAGATAAACTCGGAGGCGCGTCCAAACTTAAAAAAGTAGAACGGGTTTCCCCTTTTCCAATTACCTCCACAGAAATCAATTCGCGCTTGCGTGGATCGTTCGATTTCACAGCAAGATAATCCTGCTGAAAATCTCGCAACGTCTTCACCTTTTCTCCATTCAACGCCAAAATCCTATCGCCCACACGAAATTCTTTCGCTGCGCCACTTCGTTTATTTGCTACCCATGCCACTTCAACCCCCTTCTCATTTTCCACCAACAACAGTCCTTCCGGCAAATCAATCGACTCCATCTCTAACTCTCCGTCGGCCTCCTCTGTCACAACATAAATTTCTTCAAACTCCGTGCGATTCAACAACGCACGAAACGGTAACGCATTCGTCCAAGCCGTCGCCAATGCTCTTTGCTTGAGCGCCTCTTGTTGCGGCGAAACCACAACACTTTTTAACTCATGCTGTTTCGTATAAGCGCGCTTTTGCTTCTCCTTTTTTTCCGCGCGTTTCACATCCGCATCTTCTAGTCGAGGCAGTTGAAACATAACCCGTAGCAACGTCCCTTTATTCAAAATCGTATTGCGACTAATCAGGCACGTTTCTTTCACATAAACACGATCCCTTTTTTCTTCCAACGGAAAAACAAGCCCCAGCTTTAACGCTGAATCCTGGCCATTCACAACCTCCCAACTCAATCCTATTATTATAATAATGAAAAAAAATCTAACCATGTTTAACCTCCATAATCTAAAATACCCTGGGCAATAGCATTCGCCATGGCCTGTCGATAATTGGGCGATAAAATTCTTTCACACTCCCTTCGATTCGTTAGAAAACCGCCCTCGACCAAGATCGATGGACAATAAGTATTGCGAATGACATAAAAGCGAGCCCGTTTGACGCCGCGATTCATCATGGGATTTAATCTTTGCACTAAACGTCGATGCACCAAAGTTGCCAAACGACCGCTGTTATATTTTGCATAATGCGTGCTGACGCCATTGCTTCGACTATTGTAATAAGCATCAAAATGAATACTCACAAAAATACAATTTCGAATGCGATTAGCTACGCGACATCGTTCAGCCAAAGAAACAAAACGATCCGATTGCCGCGTCATAACTACTTTATAACCCAGATTAAGTAAAATTCTTTCCAAACGTAGCCCCACATCCAACGTCATCACTTTTTCTGGAATCCGTTGTCCTGGCAGACCGCCTCGATCTTCGCCCCCATGTCCGGGATCAATCACCACAATGGGACGAGCCTGGATACAAGAAAAGATGCCAAAAAGCAGAATAGCAAAAATGAAAACTTTCCAACACTTCATTCAATTTTTTATCATCTTTGCCTAGCATGAAAAAAAAACAGTAACTTCGTCAATCTTTATCCTTCGATCATGAAAAAGAAATCCTTCATTTTTCTCGTGACATCCTGGCAAGCCGCTTTTAAGAATGAGCTTTGACATGTATTGCGCATCTGCTTTATCACAATCCTTAATCAATTTTTATTTTTAAATTAATAAACTATGGAATGGACCGTTATCATCGTTTTGCTGATTATTAATGCTGCTTTGGGCGGCCAGCAGCTACTCAACAATTTAGCGCGCACCCAAGCTGATAAAACGACTTCTGCAACAGAAAAACCCACTAACCCATCGGATGTTCCTACCAGCGGTTTGACAGAATTTGCCACCGCGGTGGTCCTGACCTGGTGGCGAGAACTCTTTAAATTATCCTGGTCAATAGTTGCCGTAGTGTTAGAAGCAATCAAAGGAAGAGCGTTAAAAGAATTTTGGCCGGGTTGGGCCTCTGTCCTTACGGTTTCCATCTGTTCTTTTACTGGAATTATTGAAAATATTGGTTTCTTTTCCATCTCGCGTTATTCTCCTCACCTCTGGGTTCCTTTTATTTCGGTTTACATTGTTTTATTACCCGTAGCGACCGGCTTAATGTTTGGTTCCACCGTTCGTAAGGAACACTGGTTTGGCACACTGTTTGTTTTAGCAGGCTTGGTTATTTCCTCACTTAAATTAGATAGTTTACCTCAACTTAGCCACGTAGTCTTGAGCAGTGGTGGCGTTTCTCATGCCAAAGCAATGTTAACTCGCTCTCTCGATTGGCAAGCGGTGGTCTGGTTAATCATCATTAACCTTTGCCTTTGTTCTCAACAAATTCTTAACAATAAATCCGTGCAATTAGCCAAACACAAAGTAAGTTCCAACGCATTCGTTTTATGGCGAGAAATTTTTAAATTTGGTTATGCGACGTTAGCCATTGCTGTGATCGCTCTGATCGAATGGAAAAGTTTCACCGGTTATTTCACCCCGCAAAAAGCGGTTATTTTTGCGATAGGCGCTGGTCTAACAGGTTACATTTATAGCTGGGGTTTCTTTGCTCTTTCCAAATATCCCGTTCACGTGTGGGTGCCCTATACCAATTTGTATGTCGTCGTGCTCCCTTTTCTTAGTTACTTTCTGATTCCTGGCGTGGAAGTTAAAATTGGACAGATAATTGGCACTTGTTTTGTCGGTTTAGGTTTAGTGGTCGGTCTATCCGATTACAGTCGTCATAAAATTGAAACAATTACCGATAAACAGTAAATCTTTAATTGGCAATCATGCAACAAAAAGCTCTACCTGCTTTATCGCGTCTTTCGTTAAAGCAGCTTTCACCTCTGTTAGAGACTTATCTTGAAGTGCAACATCTTAAACAACTCTATCGTCAAGGTTGGTTGCAAAACGGGTTAAAAAAAGAAATATGCGAAAGTGTGGCAGAACATTCTTTTGCTGCTGCTATTCTCGCTTTGTTTTTAGCCGATAATTATTTTCCTCAGCTCGATCTTAAAAAAGTTTTGATCATGGTCTTATTGCACGATTTTGGCGAAATTTATGCTGGTGATCTCACACCCGTTAACAATCTTCAAGCCGAAGAAAAATATCATCGAGAACAACAATCCATTCATCAAGTGCTCGCCAAACTGCCTCAAGGCCAAAAATATATTGCACTTTGGGAAGAATTTGAAAAAGGCGAATCACCTGAGGCACAATTTATTAAACAAATTGATAAATTAGAAATGGGTCTCCAAGCACATCTTTACGAAACCCTTTCTCAAGAACATCGCACTCTTTTTACTCAAGCTGCCGATGAAGCCGTCAAAGATGCTGAATTAAAAGCAATTTTTGAAGAAATGAAAAAGGCAACGCTTTAAAAGCTAGTTGAAATTTTCCAATTATCAGCGACCAACCCCTTGATACTGATAGCCAAAACCTTGAAGCTCTTTCGCATCTAAAAGATTTCGCCCATCAAAAACTAACGGTGAAATCATTTTGTCTTTCAACTGTTTCCAAGGCAAATTGCGAAACTCTTTCCATTCCGTAGCCACAGCAATGGCTTCCACTTTATCAAAAACTTCTTCGCCTTGAGCACAAAAAGTAATGCTATTAATCTCTTTTTTAAGCTCTTCTTTTGCTTTTTCCAAGCCTTGCGGATCATATACTCGAAGCTTGGCACCTTCGGCCACCAAGCGACGACATAACGCAATGGCAACACTGCTACGAACATCATCGGTGTCACCTTTAAAAGCCAACCCTAAAACACCAATCGTTTTGTCCTTCAAAACCCAAAGTGCGTCTTTAATTTTTTTAATAAACCGTTCCAACTGCGCTTCATTAATGCGTTCCACTTCTTTCAACAGCGTAAAAGGCACCCCCAACTGTTCGGAAATAGCAATGAAGGCTTTGATGTCTTTCGGGAAACAACTGCCCCCATAACCCAAGCCTGCGTTTAAGAAAGCGCGACCAATACGTTTATCCGCGCCCATGCCATCCGCTACTTCATCGACATTTGCGCCTGAAGCTTCACATATGGCCGCTACGGCATTAATGTAAGAAATTTTAAGCGCTAAAAATGAGTTGGCTGCGTGTTTGATCAATTCAGCGCTGTTAATATCCGTAATATAAACCGGCGCATGAAACGGTTCATAAATTTTTTCCATGGCTGCGACAGGACGATCATTTTTTACTCCAATTACAATGCGATCCGGTTTCATTAGGTCTGACACAGCGCAACCTTCGCGTAAAAATTCCGGATTACTCACCACATCAAATTCCACTTTTGCTTTGCAGTAACGCGAAATGGTTTCCGCCACTTTTTCACCCGTTTTAACGGGAACCGTGCTTTTATCCACAATAACACGATAATCATTTAACACACCCGCAATTTCGCGAGCGACTTGCTCAATATAAGTCAAATCCACATTTCCATCGCTCTGCGGTGGAGTGGGCACCGCAATAAAGACCACCTCTGAATTGTCCACGCCTTCCTTAATTGAATCAGTAAATTGCAAGCGCCCATTGGCTACATTGCGTTTGATTAACTCTTCCAAACCCGGCTCGTAAATGGGAATTTTACCCGCTCGCAACTGCTTCACTTTTTCTTGATTATTATCCACACAAATCACTTGATGTCCCACTTCTGCAAAACAAGTGCCGGTGACTAATCCTACATATCCTGATCCAATAATACTTAACTTCATAATTTTATCATTCCCTTAATTTTTGAGAAAAATTTAATTACCGCCCGATGCGTCTTCGTCCACTTCATAACCCAAAGGAATCGAAGCTTCTGGGAAATTTTTCATCGTGAAAGTTAAATAAAACGCATACTCGTCCGCATTTTCACGATTATTCCGAATCTGACTCACGAAGGCCATTCGCCACGAAGTAAAATCACGATAAATACTATATTCCTGCAACTCTAAAGTGGAGTCTTCTACTTCGAAAACGTGGCGTGTTTCAAAAGCCCAACTTTCGTTGATGCGCCAAAACAGATTCAAATAAAATTGGTTGCTATTGGGAAAGGGATCAAATCCGTTGATATAGCGAGAGCCAAAACGAAATTGGAACGGTCGAGCAATTTGCCAGGTAATTCGAGTATTATACTCATTAAATCCGTCTCCATAGAGATCCGTTGAAGCAAACCCTTCAAACGTTAACCACGGCACGGGCCTAAATTTAATATCATTATATAAGTTAGAAGTTTCGTTGTCGTGGTAGTAACGACTTTCATGATCGATATCAATATAAGTATTCCACTCTAATAGATTCCAATTCCGCCCATCACGATGCGTTTGCCAACGTTGACGCGTTCCCACACGTGTGATGAGTTGATTGTCAATGGAGTCGATGGAGTTGTATTGCGGAAAATCTAACGGTTGTAATCGCGTCGAAAAAGGCAATCGCCCGTCCGATTGCATAATGCGATCAATATTAGCTGAGGGATTAGGGATGTAGGAAAAATTAATGAAAGGTTCAATTACATGGCGTAAACGATCAATGCCCCACTCCGGTTTTTGCCAATTCCAAGTGCGAGAAAGTTTAAAAGAAGATTCCAAACCCAAATCAAACGTCGAACGAAACACGCCACCACCACTGCCATTACCTGTTGAACCTGGAACTCGAAACGAATCATCCTCTTCGCCCAACGAGTCCGTATAATAAGTTCCCCGCCAACCTGCTCGCGGTGTCACATTCAACCAACCAAAATATTGTCCTGGATAAGAAATCTCATGAAACGTATCGAAACGCGTTGTATTAAAATCATCCGGAAAATCTGCGTCTTCATTGCTATATTTACGATTAAAACGCACAAAAGAACTTTGCCCATGATATTCCAAAGGAAGTTTCGGCGTAATGCGTTGCCGTTTCATTTCAAAAATAATTTCCGGTTCGCGTTCCGTCGTCTCAAAAAAATCGTTCAACTGCTTTCGCGCTAAAGCAGTCAAAGTGAAATTAGGATCATATTTTACCACCTCGAGAAAATTGTCCGGTTGACGCTCTTTGCGAAACTCATTTTCAAAAAAATCGCGTTCAAAATTGCGATCGCTCATTTTATTGATCACCAAATTCGCATAAATATCCTTATCTTTGGTAAAATAAGCTCGCTGTTGAACCTGCAAACGGTAGCGACTCGAATCCGTATCAGCTCGGCTACTCGCTTTACTTGGCTTTTGATCATAAGCATAATAGAACCGAATCTTGCCCTGACCATATTCTCCCTTATCCGAATTGCCTTCGCGTCGACCATAAATCCATTTTAAATCCGTGCCACCGGCAAAACCGCGTTCACTTCGCATATCAAAATGGAATTTAATATCCAACCCATCGGTAATTTCCCATCCATAACTGGTCAATAAAAAAGCGCCCCATTCTGACGAATAACCCGGCGTTACCTGAATTGCCACCTTGGAATCACTCGGCGTATAAGCCAAATAAGGAAACCAGAAAATCGGAACCGATCCGGCATAAACCGTTGCATTGCGCATCACATAACGCCCCGTTTTGGGTTCATATTCAATAACCTTAGGCTTAATTTTAAAACCTGGCGTGGATAAATTTTCCGTAGAAAATAAATTCCCTTGAGCGCGATAACTCATTTGATCCAAACCACCCTCAGTTTTAACCGAAGACGCCTCTCCCACAAGCGGATAATCCACAAACCGAAAATTGTCCGCTTCTAACTGCTCTGTTTTTAAATTGTAACGAACCCGATCCCCCTTCCAAATGGTGCCATCCTTTTTATAAATTCGCACATTCCCTTCCGCCGTCACCCAGGACTCTTTGGTGTCATAAGTCATTTTATCGGCATAAACAGAAGTCTCTCCATAAATCAGCTCTACATTCTCACGAGCAATCGCAAAACCGTCTTGAAGTTCATTCTCGCCTTGAGCCGTAATTTGGATGGGAATTTTTTCTTCCTTCTTCTCCGCTTTTTTGTCTTCTTGCTTTTTATCTGTTTGCGCTAAAGCCACAGAAAATAAGCAACTGATTGCCACAATCGCAATCGATTTTATGCCTAAAAAAAACTGACTCGGTTTCGCTTTCAAAACGTTTTGAGGAAATAGCTAACCCGTGCCACTTTGCCAAGGCTTATTTATTTCCTCAACCTGATTTTTTTTTCATATTTCCACTTGCCAATAGCAACAACATCTCTTCTATGTATATTAATTTTTATGATCGTTACTACCCAACAACTCTACCAAGTCGCTTACGGGAAATTTGCCATAGGTGCCTACAATATTAATAATGCCGAACAAGCTGTCGGACTTTTTCGGGGTTGCTCGGCATCCAAAGCCCCCTTTATTATTCAACTTTCCAAAGGCGCTCGCAAATATACTGACAAACGTATCATTGAAGCCATTATTCGCGCTGCGGAACAAATCTTTCCCGAAGTCATTTTTGCGGTTCATCTTGATCATGGTGATGAAGAAACCTGCTACGATTGCATTGATTCAAGTTTTTACAGTTCCGTCATGATCGACGCCTCGCATGAATCCTTTGAAGAAAATGTAGCTATTACAAAACGCGTAGTCGAGCGCGCTCATCAAAAAGGGATTTCAGTCGAAGCCGAGTTGGGCATGTTGGGTGGTGTCGAAGAAGACATTAAAGTAGATGAGGGCAACGCTTGTTTAACTAACCCTGATGAAGCCGAAAAATTTGTGAAAGAAACCGGTTGCGATTCTTTAGCCTGCGCCATCGGCACCAGCCACGGCGCTTACAAATTTAAAGGTCAACAATCCCTGCGTTTCGATGTCATCAAAGAAATTCAAAAGAAACTACCCAACTTTCCTCTCGTCATGCACGGTTCCAGCAGCGTTCCTCCAGAAGAAGTAAAACGCATCAATGCTGCCGGGGGAACACTCGACCCCAGCGCACGTGGTGTAGACGAGAATGAATATTTACCCGCAGCAAAAATGGGCGTAACCAAAGTCAATATCGACACAGACGGGCGTTTGGTATGGACTCGCGTGCATCGTGAATATTTTCGCGACAAACCTGGCGAATACGATTTTCGTCCTCCTGGCAAAATTTTTATGGACGAATACGCCAAATTCATTGCTCACAAAAATGAAAAACTGGGTTCAGCCGGTAAACTCGAAGAAGTTCGCGAAGCTTTAAAATCGGTTCCTGCAAAGCGTTGAAATCCGATAACCCTTTTTGGAAACAAGCCACCCTCGTTTTAGTGGGTCACGGCTCAACCATTAACCTCGATTCTTCGCTGCCCACTTTTCAACATGCGAAAGCGCTCAAAACACGTGATGTTTTTGCCAACGTGCTTCCTGCTTTTTGGAAAGAACATCCCTCCTTTGAAGAAACCTTTGACCAAATCAAAACAAAAGAAGTTTATTTAGTGCCTAATTTTATTGCGGAAGGTTATTTCACTCAAACTATTATTCCCCAAGAATTCAATCGTTTGAATATTGAATGCCATTTTCAACTCTACTTTTGCCGACCCGTAGGAACCCACCCTTCCATGACTCAAACCCTGCTTCATCGCGCGCAGAACGTTATTTCTCCTCCTCCGCCTCACGAAACTTGTTTATTGCTAGTAGGCCACGGCACCGAACGTCATGAAAATTCGGGCGTTACCCTTTATGATCAAGTGAATCGTTTAAAACAAAAAAAAATCTATGCCGAAGTCCAAGGCGCTTTTATGGAGCAAGCGCCTTATGTCAAAGACTGGCCCCAACTCACCGCACAACCGAATGTCGTGGTTGTTCCCTTTTTTATCGCCAATGGCCTACATTCTTATGAAGACATCCCCGTTTTGTTAGGTCTAGTAAAAAAAGTGGACTCATCACTTTTGTCCGAATCACTTTTTAAACAAAACCCTTATCACGTTCACGATCGTCACCTATGGTATACTCCTGCGATTGGCACAGAACCTGAAATTGTAGATGTTATATTGGATTTAATTTGTGAATACGACGCAACGCATGCCCGTCATACTAAATAAAAAAATTGGCTTAAGGAAAGTTTTCTCTACATTGCAAAAATATTTTTTATGAAATTTTATCTCAGTTTGCTCATTTTAGTTTTAACATTTCACTCCCAAGCCCTCACCGTAATGTCTTGGAATTTGGAATGGTTTCCTGGCCGTAATCCCCATCCCAGCCCACTTACCGCTCGTATTCAGATGAGTAGCGCACAAAAAACCTTGAAACAACTTAACCCGGATGTGTTGATTGGTCTAGAGCTTCGTGATTGGAAAGTGTTCAACCAACTTATTTCCGTTATTCCTGATATGCGCGTCCAGGTCGTTTCTGCGTTTCGTTTCGATGACAGTGGCGACATCCAAAAACAACAAATTGGCATTGCTTCTCGACTTCCTGCCAACTCCGCCTGGTTCGAACCGTGGAAAGTGACTTCTGAAAAAACGCCTCGAGGCTTTTCCTTTGCAGCCTTGGAAGATCCGAAAAGCAAAAAGCTTCTCATGATTTACGGTTTACACCTCAAAAGCAATCGAGGGAGCAGCGATCCTGCAGGTGAAAAAATCAATGTGGCCATGCGTCATGAAGCCGTTCGACAGCTTTTGGAACACATCACAAAAATGGAAAGCGTTTATCACTCAAAAAACATCAAAGGCTGGATTGTTGCTGGCGATTTCAATACCAATGATGATAATCAGTTCAAAGGCGATCAAACCATTGCTAAAATAAAAGCGGCAGGCTTTTGGGATTCCTGGAATAACACGCCTCCTGCAAAACGCCAAACCTGGCGAGGTGGCGGACCTTTTAGTGGCACAACCTTTGATTATATTTTAACCAAAAAACTTGGATTTCCTAAAGCCATCATCGCTGATGCCCCTTCAATTACCAGTGATCATCTTCCGGTACTCATTACTTTTTAGAGGGGATTTTTTAATCATTCGAAAATTTTTGTTTTGGACAAATCTCTAACCATGTCACAAGCAAAACAACAAGAAACACCACTAAATTAAGTCCCATCGCAATCCCATGCCATTTGCCAAAAGCTTTTTTCACTTCAGGATCGGGATGAGCGCCCGCTTCGATCAGTTGACTACCTAAACTTCTTACTTCAGGAGTGATTTTAAATTGAATGATAGCCAGCAATCCGATCATAACACTTAATACAATCGCTTTTAAAAAAAGACTTTTATCGACATACAAAAAAGCGCGCACTAATAAAAATAAAGTGCCTAACCCTAAGCAACCGTAACCCAAATTCCAATACCTCGGAAAAAGCAGCTCCTGTAAAACGGGTGCAATTCCTGGCACGGCACGAAAAAGCAAGGGACTCTGAATAAAAACAAACCAAATACTTGCTCCTAGCCAAAAAGCCAAACACAATACTTCAAAATTACGAACCCAACGGTGCATTTTTCAATCCTGAACCAATTATCCTTTCTTGAAAAGACGTTTCGCTTGACAGACGCATTTCATTTTATAAAGTTTACTCTCTCTTATCCAGAGCAGCAGAGGGTCTGGCCCTGTGAAGCTGCGGCAACCGGATCTCGCTTTTATTAAGCGACATCGTCAAGGTGCCAATTCCAGTCCCGCATAGGCGGGAAAAGATGAGAGGAGATTTCGAACAGGATGACTCCTCCAACTGCATCGATCTTGATGCCGCTCTCGATAAGAAAAACAGTCTCGCCACGGCGAGAAAAAAATTATGAAAGAGAGCCCTTATTTTACGAATCTAAAATGTCGAGAATGTGGTAAACTTTACCCCAAAAAAGCCATCCACATTTGCGAAGAAGATTTTGGTCCATTGGAATGTGTCTATGATTACGAAGTCATTCGACGCGATATTTCTCGAGAAAAAATTGCTGCTCGCGCCAAAAGCATGTGGCGCTATCGTGAGCTTCTGCCTTTGGATGGTGAGCCCACAATCGGTTTGCAAGCCGGTTTTACGCCTTTGATCAGAGCCAATCGTCTTGCGAAACGGCTAGGTGTTAAAGAACTTTATTTAAAAAATGATACTGTTAACTACCCCACCCTTTCTTTTAAAGATCGTGTGGTTTCTGTAGCGCTCAGCCGCGCAGTAGAATTGGGTTTCGATACTGTAGCTTGCGCTTCCACGGGCAATCTCGCCAACAGCGTGGCGGCTAATGCTGCCTCAGCCGGATTAAAAAGTTATGTCTTTATTCCTGCCGATTTAGAACATAGCAAAGTTTTAAATTCCCTGGTCTACAGCACTACCCTAGTTGGCATCCAAGGTCCTTACGATCAAGTCAATCGGCTTTGTTCAGAAATTGCAGGTAAATACGGTTGGGCTTTTGTCAACGTCAACATTCGTCCTTATTATGCGGAAGGTTCCAAAACAATGGGCTTTGAAATCGTTGAACAACTCAACTGGAAAATTCCCGCACACACCGTTGCCTGTATGGCAAGCGGCTCACTCTTAACAAAATTGCATAAAGCTTATCAAGAGCTAGTGAAGGTAGGTTTAGTCGAACCCAGCCCTTTTCATATCCATGGCGCACAAGCCAC
The DNA here is from genome assembly GCA_019694135.1 of Verrucomicrobiia bacterium. Classification (NCBI taxonomy): domain Bacteria; kingdom Pseudomonadati; phylum Verrucomicrobiota; class Verrucomicrobiia; species Verrucomicrobiia bacterium. The sequence continues at coordinate 137,415 of JAIBCM010000003.1, forward strand.
AGGATGCGCGCCTATTAGTCATGCTTTTAAACAAGGTCGCGATCTGATTCAATTTGTAAAAGAGCCAAAAACCATCGCAAAATCTCTAGCTATCGGAACGCCGGCGGATGGTTATTATGCTTTAGGTGTTATGAAAGAAACCGGCGGCTCCTGCGAAGATGTCACTGACGAAGAAATTATTGAAGCGATTAAATTACTAGCAGAAACCGAAGGTATTTTTACTGAAACCGCTGGTGGCGTTACTTTAGGTTGCGCGAAAAAATTAATCGAAAATGGCAAAATTCCTAAGGACGAACCGATCGTGCTTGTTATCACGGGCAACGGATTAAAAACTCAAGAAGTTTTGGATGGTCATCTGAGTGAACCTCACTTGATTCATCCCAGTTTAAAAGAATTTGACGCTCTTCTGGAGCGTGAAAAGGTCGATATCAAATCATAGATTACAATAAAAAGGAGAAAAAATTATGCCTATTCAAGTCACCATCCCTACCCCATTGCGCACGTTAACCCAAGGCAAAGACACCGTCGAAGCCACCGGCGCAACATTAGATGCATTGATCCAAGATCTGGAAAGCCACTATCCCGGCTTGAAAAATCGTGTCTACGACGATGCCGGTCAACTTCGACGCTTTGTCAATATCTACGTCAACGGTGAAGACGTTCGTTTCTTACAGGAAAAAAACACACCTCTCAAAGAAACTGACGAAGTGAGCATTGTGCCAGCCATCGCAGGCGGTTAATTAACTGAATGCTTCAAACTATTAGTAAATTTTGCTCAAGCTTTTGTTTGCAATTTAACTCTTTTTAGGCAAATTTTTATTATGGCCCATTTCAAAGGTCGCTACTGGCTGATTTTTAATAAAGAAACTGCATCGCGCCCGCTTATCTACGAGATGAGCAAAAAGTTCGATGTCATTTTTAACATTCGCCAATCCAGCGTCACTGGCGATATGGGACTCATCGCTTTAGAATTGGAAGGCGAACGCCCAATCATAAAAGACGTTATTGCTTGGTTCGAATCGCAAGGTGTGCAAGTGGATCCCGCAGAACTTCAAACGATTGAAGGATAACGTTTCGTGATCGCAAAATTTGAAAAATTATCCTCTCGCCAATTAAATCCCTCTGTCGGTCTTGGACTCGATATCAATCAATTGACCCTGGATGAAATTGATAAACTTTCCTTAAGCGCCTCGCTTAAAGAAAAATTAAAAGCTTGGGCTACCTATGGAATCAAAAAGAAGCGCACCACCCTTACCGATCAGCAACTCGCTTTGAATTATGAAAGAATTCAAACTGCCATTCGCAATTTTAAAAAAGCCAAATTAAAACATCTCCGAGCAAAAAGAAAACTGGCATTAACTCAAAAACAAAAAACAAAAAACAGTTTTGCTAAAATCGAAGCGGATCAAACCAAACAAGAATTTGAGAAAAACAAACAAACTCTTGAAAAGATTCAAAAAGAAAACAGTTCCCATTTAAAACTCAACCGCGAAGAGTTACACGCACTAGTCAAAGCAACTTTGCAAGTCGAAGAGCCGCAAGCCATCCAAACCAATAGTCCAGCTCCTTCTCAAGAAATTTCAAAAACATCTCAAACCGAATCCGTCAAATCTTTAAAATCCTTCACGGCATTGCCCCCGAGTGTGCAAACGGTTGTCGCTTCCTTTCTTTATAATCGGCGCGAAGCGATCGAAAAAAATGGCACCCCGGAAGAAAAAAATTTTTGGAACGCCACGGTCAAACAAAATGACTGGAAGGAAATCGCCAAAATCCTCAAAGCCACTGAATATAATTTGGATCATTTAAAAATGCGTCGCATTGCCGAAGCCGATTATCTTATTCAAAACCTCCTTCAAAAACAGCCCGCACTTACAACTGCTGCCACCCCAGTCCAAAAAACTTCTGAACCCCAAGCAACCTCCGCAAAAAGCGAAAAAGCCATGCACTATTGGAAAAAGAATCTTAATTTGGAAATTGGAAAAGCCATTCTTACTGAATGCGTCCATTCCCATAAAATTCACATATAACAAAAATATTTTGACAAACTATTTTTGCTGTTCCACCCTGTTCCATCTCTTATGGCAGGTCCCGAACAAACAACTCAGCCTGATCCTCCCTCCAAAATTAATTGGAAATTTATTTGGGAAAAAGAAGGGGGTGTTTTAAGCAAGAGTTATATTCCTGCAAAAACTAGTGGTGTCACAGTTGGCCCTGGATTTGATATCGGCCAGCATACCACAGGTGAAATTGATAAACTCAATATCAGTGATGCTCTTAAAACAAAATTAAAAGCTTTTGCCGCTTACGGCCCTAAACATCCTCGTAGTGCCACAACTGATCCCAAACTTTCTGCTGACTTCGATGCTATTTACGCTGCCACCCAGGCAATAAAAGACGCCAAAAAAGAAATTCAAAAAACCACTAAAGAAGCTAGAGAATCCAAAAGAGCTTTACAAAAAGCGGAACAAGAACTCAAAAAAACAACCGCAGCCCATCAAGACACTAAGGCTGCTATGACTAAAGTCGATGAAGCCACTAAAAAACTAAATGAAAAAGAAACTGCAGTAGAGCAAACAAAAGAAACTTTAAAAGAATCGCGAGAAACCTTAGCTGAAGCTAAAAAAAATGCCACTTTCGCCTTTACTCTAACTCCAGAAGAAACCGAAGAACTCACCAATGCCGTCATCGAAGATAAACAACCCAAATTTATCGCCGCTTACAATGAATCAGTAGAAAAAAAAGAAGCTGAAGCCAAGGCAGCAGGCCAAGAATTAAAATTAAAACGTTTCGATGAATTACCGGAAAGTGTTCAAACCGCGATTGCTTCCTTTCAATTTAACCGTGGAGAAAAACGTGGCATTACCGGCAACCAAGCAGAAAAAGCTTTTTGGAATGCCGCCGTCGAACAAAAAGATTGGAACGATGCAGCCAAACTACTTAAAGCCACACATAATGATAAGGGTTACCTAAAAACCCGTCGAAGCGAAGAAGCTGATTACCTCATTCAAAATCTTCCGAAGGAAGAAAAAAAGGAAGAAAAAATAGAAGGAAAAGATCAGTCTTTAAATGACCTTGACCCCAATCGACTTCGCGTCGCACAAAACGAGGATGGCAAAATCAAATCTACCAAAGATCAGGATTTATTAAACAGCCAGGTCAAAACCGCTTTTGCCATGCAACCTTCAAAAAATCAAACTGAAGACTTACAATATTGGAAAGAGCGCTTCGGTTCTGATAACGAAGAGGACGAAGAAGAAAAGGTAAAAATTAAAATTTAAATAAAAAACTTTCTTAAATTTTAATCGTCCTATTGAAATTAAATATTAGTTCCTGGTGCGGCTTCTTCAGCTTTTAATGGCGCATCCGAATGCGATAAATTTACCACCAATTCCAAAAGTTGATCCAGCGATTCTTGAAGAGAAATTTCCCCTGTTTTGATCTCCAAATCCGGTTTTTGTGGGGCTTCATAAGGAGAATCGATCCCTGTAAAACCTTTAATCTCCCCTGCTCGCGCTTTGCGATAAAGTTGACGTGGATCGCGTTGTTCACAAACCTCGAGAGGCGCATTAACATAAACTTCAGCAAAAACAACTCCGGCAGCATGACAAATTTCGCGCACGCGTTGACGATCTTTTGCAAATGGCGAAATCAATGAAGTCACGACAATTAAACCCGCCTCCGCCATCATTTTCGCAAGCTCGCCTGCACGACGAATATTTTCCGCACGATCTTCTGCGCTAAAGCCTAGATCAGAACATAAGCCGTGTCGTAAATTGTCTCCATCCAAGATATAACTTGTCATGCCGCGACGATGCAGACTATTTTCCAAAGCCACTGCCAACGTGGATTTGCCTGAACCAGATAATCCCGTCAACCAAATCACGGCTCCTTGATGCCCCAAACGTTCTGCTCGATCCTCACGCGTTACTTTGCCTACTGTCCAAGTAATATTTGCGCTCGTGACTCCTTGTGAATCCATTTCCTTGTTGTAGTCAGCATCATGGATAATGCCTCCTCCACCAATACGACTCCCCTGTTGTATTACAAAACGTGCCGTGGTGGGAAAACGGTCAATATTATCAAAGGCCAAAGGACGTCGGGCCCGAACAATCACCTCCGCCACTTCATTTTTTCCGATTTCGTAACGAGCTTCCTTGACTTCTTCCAACGTTGATGAATCAATCACTCGCGCAATTTTGATAATACGCGCTTCTACTTCCTGTGTTGCCAAACGCAGCGTATGCGGTGTGTTAAGTTTCAAAGGTTCATTGTGCAGCCAGAAAAGATTGGCTTTAAATTCGCGCGCCTCTACAGGCCCCTCTTTTAAATGACTGGCCAATTGCCCGCGCTCCACAAAAATTTGTTCCGTCAAGGTAATTGCCACCGACTCTCCAGCCTTGGATTCTGTGGGAGATTTTTTTGCGCCCCACGCCTCAATGGATTTCACTCGACTGCGCTTGCGATCCGGCCAAAAAACCAGTTCATCTCCGACTTTTAAAGTGCCTGACTCAATACGCCCTGCAACAATGCGACGCTTATCAAACCGATAAATATCCTGCACCATCAGACGCAAAGGTTGATCCGTGCTCGGAGCCGGTTGTTCGAAAGAATCTAAAGCATTTAAAATAACCGGCCCCTGATACCAAGCCATTTCAGCGCTAAGTTTAATAATATTGTGACCGTGCTTCGCAGAAACAGGAATAAAATAACGCGGACTTACTCCAAGCTTTGCTAAAAATTCAGAATATTCTTTTTGAATCTTTTGAAAAACTTCTTCCTTAAAATCGACCAAATCCATCTTGTTGACTGCAACGATTACTTGTTTGATGCCTAATAAAGAAAGCAAATAGCCATGACGACGTGATTGTTCTTGCACTCCTTCATGTGCATCGATCAACAAAATCGCAGCATCCGCACTCGCTGCACCCGTAATCATATTTTTCAAAAATTCTTTATGACCTGGCGCATCAATAATCACATAGTTTCGTTTTTCGGTACGAAACGGAATTTGCGTAGTATCAATAGTAATATTTTGCTCCTGTTCTTCCAACAAAGCATCGAGCAAAAAAGCATATTCAAAATCCATTCCTTCCGCCTCGCAAGCTGCACGAATACTTTCAACTTTGCCTTGAGGCAAGGAATCCGTATCATAAAAAAGTCGGCCAATTAAAGTCGATTTACCATGATCCACATGGCCTACAATTACAATTTTCAATCTTTCAGGTTCTATCATAATCAAATTCAAATTTTTTAAATACAGATCACATAAACCCCTTCGCCCGCAGTTTCTGCATCGCGTTGCGCTCGTGATGATCCTGAGCCCGACCCGCGCGTTCCGGCACTTTGGTCTGTTTAAGTTCCTCGATAATTTCGCGAATGGTGGAAGCGTTGCTGTCCACACTTTTTGTAATCGGCCAACATCCCAAAGAACGATAACGTTTCCCTTCTCGCGAAAAATACATTTTGGGAATCGGAATTTGCTCCCGATCAATATACTCCCAAATATCTACCTCCGTCCAATCCAGTAAAGGTTGCACGCGAACATGCTCTCCTGGTTTACATTCCGTAGTGAATTGATTCCAAAACTCAGGAGGTTGATCTTTATAGTCCCATTCGAACTCCGCATTGCGGGGCGAAAAATAACGTTCCTTAGCGCGCGTAGAATCTTCATCTCGCCGAATACCCGTAATCAATGCATCCCATTTATATTTCGATAAAACCTGTTGCAAGGCGACTGTCTTCAATTCATGAGTCACCGTGACCGGATCATGGGTTTCATAGCCGACTCCTCGCGCCCGCGCTTCTTCATTAATCTTCACAATTAAGTCTAAATCATAATGTTTTTTGGCCCAATCTCGATACTCCAACATTTCAGGAAATTCATAAGTTGTATCAATATGCAAAACAGGAAATGGAATTTTTCCGCAAAACGCCTTTTTACAAAGCCAAATCAAAACATTGGAATCTTTCCCCATCGACCAAGGCATCGCCAAATTCGAAAAAGCATGGTAAGCCTCGCGCAAAATGAAAATACTTTGCGACTCCAAACGATCCAAATGTGTCATCATATCAATGTCTATAATTTAAGTAGATATTAAACCGAATATCTTATCCAATCTCATTTCAAGCGCAATAGGAAAAATCCTATTCCCATTGACAAAAGAATATAAAATTCTAATTTTCTTCCCATAATGAAAATAACAAAAATTTCCTCTTTATTGGTGGCTGCTTGTTTAGGGCTTTTTTTAACAGTGGGATGTGCTTCGCAAAAATCGCATAAGCGCGGATCTCAAAAACAGTGTGCAATGAAAGAAAAATGTCATAACGATGACGGCAAATCTTGCCATAAAAAGAAGCGAGAATGTCCTCCTAATTGCGACAAGCCTTGCTGCAAGAAAAAATAAATATTTTCTCTTTTAATAAAACCACCCTTCATGGGTGGTTTTTTATTTTTCTTTCTCAAAAAAATTCGGGAGATCAACCAATTGGCCATTACTTGCTGTCATAAGATAAGAAAGAAAAATATCACTCCTGGGTAACAAATCCACTCGTCCCCCAGCTTCCTCCACCAATAAAGTTCCACCTGCAATATCCCACAGTCGGATACCTCTCTCAAAATAAGCATCCAATCTACCGCAAGCAATGTAAGCTAAATCCAAAGCAGCGCATCCATTCATTCTGACTTTACGGGCATGATTCGCTAAAAATTGCACTGAACCCCAACTTTCTTCAACCACCGATTTCATTTTTGCAAAACCCGTTGAAACCATTGCCTCATTGAGTTGCTTGCGAGCGCTCACACGAATTTTATGACCATTTAACTTTGCACCCCCACCCTTTACCGCAGTAAATAATTCATTTCTTAGCGGATCATAAGTTATCCCCAAGATCGTTTGCCGATTCTTTTGCAAAGCCAAAGTAATCGCAAAATGAGGGAAGCCATAAAAAAAATTCACCGTGCCATCAATTGGATCCACAATCCATTGCAATTCCGAAGCACCATATTCCGCAGTGCTTCCTTCTTCACCAAAAACGGTATGATCCGAAAATGCTTCCAAAATACGATGCGTCATCAACTCCTGACACTCCTGATCCAATTTCAATTTAATATCATGATCACTCATTGCATCCACTTTTAGCGTTTGCCCAAACGCCCCAATCAGCATTTGCCCCGCCTCTTGTACAATCTCAATCGCTTTAGGTAAAAAGGAATCATTCATAATTAAACACTGCCAACAAAAATAAAATAGCATAAGCAATTGTTAGGCCAGCTCCTAATAACAAGTAAGCCTTTGATAATTTCTTCATCTTTTCTTTCATAAACATTTATTTCTTAAGTTTCAGTTTTATTAATTTTATTGGCATCATAAAAAATTCTTACATCCGCCTTTGCCGTGCCCAACAATTCTTGAGCTCGTTTCAAGGCATTGCGGGTAGCAACATTAGGATTTTGTGTGGAACCAGGAAAGATATTTTCTGAACCTAGCAAATTAAAAAGACCTGAAGATTTTAAAACTCGAATCACATCTCGCATCGCGCCACTGATTAATAGATGACAACCCCGACCTCGCAAAAATAAAATCAACTCTTCCAACGCCATCACACTCGTCGCATCCAAATGACGCGCATTCTTTAACCGTAAAACAATCACCTTTAGATTCTCATCTGTTGCCACACGCCGAATTTCATTACGAAACAAATCCGAAGCGCCAAAAAACAGCTCGCCCTCAACATGAATAATGGAGATTTGCGGATTGACTCGTTTTCCCAAAGCATCCACCTCGCACAAATTGCCTTCCTCATTAAACGTATATTCTACCAATTGTGGCATCGCTGCCTTGCGCAAAAACAAAACAATAGAAAAAGCCGCCCCCAGAAAAATCGCAAAATCCAAGGGCGTTAATAGAGTCGCTAAAAAAGTCACTATTAAAACAATTCCATCCGATCGGGTCGCTCGCAGTGCAATACGGATACGACGCCAATCGACCAAACCCCAAGCTACCCGAATCACGCATACCGCCAAAGCAGACAATGGAACCCATCCAATCATGGGGCCTGCAAAAAAAACTGCCGCGGCACAAATTAATCCACTCCAAACACTTGCCAAAGAAGTTTTTGCACCACTTTCATAATTAAGTTGTGAACGAACGGGAGAAGTCGAAGCGGGCATGCCCGAAAAAAAAGCGCAAGCCACATTTGCAATACCCATACTAAGCGTGTCCTGATTCACATCGTAAGGGCGATTGGTGCGACTTGCCAACGATTTAGAAATAAAAGTGCCTTCCAAAATCGCAAATAAAGCCAAAGCAAATGCCTCATCGGCTAAGCCATAAAAACTATTTAAACTCCAAGCAGGCCAACTCAATGGCCATGATGCAAAGGGAAGAGGTACTAAAAAGCGTGCTTCAGCACCTGCCCACCGCAAAATCTGAGCGATTATTGTTGTTAACCCTAATGTAATCGCTGCAGTTGGCCATCGAGTATAATGTTTTCGAACTCCTTCATAAATACCCAACGCAAATAAGGCCAAACTTAAATCCTGCCAGCGTGTTTCATTCAGCCCATGAAATGTTAATTTCCACACATCAAAAAATGTCGTGGCCTCTCCCACACTGAACCCTAAACAATGATGCAACTGATTAGCAATAATCAGTAGTGCAGCACCCGTCATATAACCAATTACCACACTGCGCGAAACATACTGAATTAAAGTCGGAACATGCAGAAATGCCGCAGCAATTAATAAAAGTCCCACCAACAAAACTAACAAACTCAAACTGGCCAATTTATCGCCCCCAGAAGGATCCAAAATAAAAGCGCTTAAAACTAAAATCGCCGTCGCATTGGATGGCCCCAAAATAGTAAAACGCGAACTGGAAAACCAAGGACCTACAAAAGCTGCAATCGCGGAACAATAAATGCCATATTGAATCGGCAATCCTGCTACCAAAGCATAAGCCATGCCTTGTGGTAAAGCCATTAAAGCCACACTAAGCGCCGCTTTGAAATCTCCTTTGGCTTTAACCGTGTCGTAATGAGCAAAATCTTCCCGAATCGGAAAAAATTTTAACTGGCTTTTTATGGAAAGCTGTCGCCAGGAAATCTTCACTTCGCGCCATAACTCTTTCCATTTCATGTGATTCGTTATTAGTTCAACTTATGATATAACCCTTTGAAAGTAAATTAAAAGACATGCCAGGAAGCGCAACCACGAATAAAAACTCCTCTCAAGCCATTCAACGACCCAAGAGGAGCTTAATTCTTTAAGAAAAAGAAATTTAATTTTACTTTCTTCTCACCTCAAAAGGCGTGGGATTAGTAAAGATTGGAGATACAGCTTGATTGATGCCGTCTGCTCCCAAAGTTGCTTGCAATAAAACTGTCGCATTACCCGCCGGCAAATCTGCTCCCACCGATTTTGCAATAAATTTTCCTAAGCTCTTAGGTTTAGTCGCCTTGAACCCTTTGATCTTAGTCACATCTTGGAACGCCGTAACTTGTGCTACTTCGCCATTCGTATTGGTGCTAGTAAATAGGAATGCCAACTGAATTTTGAGCGGCAAAGTCGTAATATCAGCTTTCGTAAAGACATTGGTGCCGGTATCAAATTTGCCTTTTACTTTAAACGCTTTGCCCACTTTGAGTTTAGGCGTGCGTTTGGCAGGTTTGATTTTGCTAAAGGTAATAGCGAATTCCTTTCGCACTTTAACTGTTGCGCTATTCGTTAAATCATCAAAAACTGCCGTGATCGCAACATCGCCAGCGCTTAAACCCGTCACAACTCCGACATTGTCGACTGTAGCAATATTCGTATCACCCGAACTCCAAGTCGACGCAAGCGTGACATTTGTCGTGCCATTGGTGCCAATGCCCGTTGCTGTCATTTGCAGAGTTTTACCAATCGCAATAAACCCGTTAGTCGGTGTTACCACTAAATTCGTGATGCCTGTGACCGGTTCCACAATCGGGTTTACTGTGACTTGGAAAGTGTCTTCGACAAATAAACTCCCCTCATCCGTTGCACGCACGGTGATCGTAAAGACACCATTCGAGTTAGGAAGATAACTTAAAGTGAGTGTGTCTGCATTGTTATCAACTACTACACCACTGAAAATTTCAGCATCGCCACTCACAAAATTGGTCGCTTCTACGGAATAAACCAAATTCGCATCAGCCGTTTCCACGTCTTGGAAAGCGGGCGGCAAATTAATGATAGTGGGTGGCGCATTTTCATCTACGACCACATCCGCAATGCCAGCTCCTTCAATAGTGGGAGAAGTATTGGCAACAGAAGTGAAATTCCAAGTCGTCTGATTATTAATACCAGCGAAAGCGTTGTTAGCCACATCCACGAAAGCGCCATTATCAACCAGCACATGATAATCCGTGCCAAAAGCTAAAACACCGTTGGGATTAATCGTTGCCGTATTTCCTAAAATGCTAACACGAGGATCATTCACTGGGATCACTTCGAAGTTGCCCACCCCTGTTTCAACAATCGTGATATTTCCCGCTCCTACCACCACCGATTCGCTAAATTGAATCGATAAATTGGCGCTCGGGACAACGCCAGTGGCATTATCGGGTGGAGTTAAAACAGCAATGGTCGGTGCCGTAACATCTTGAACAGTATGATTAATCGGCACATTTGGGTAAGGAGCTGATGTATTAATCGTATTCGCGCTCGAAGTCACATTGCCATTGTTAACGATCTGCAAATTGATCGTGCCATTATGCGCAGCATTGGCAGCAACATTGGCGACGACTACATAACGTCGCGGTGTGCCCACTTGCACGGTTTGTCCGACAATACCAGAAAAATTAAGAGTCGCCGCATCCGCAGGCACAGTGGCTAATAAATTATCGCCCACATCAAACCCGTTATTATCATTATCGAAAAAGATGCGATAATTCGAAAAGTTTCCTGTTTGCGCGCCATTGCCTAAGTTGCGATTAATTGTGACTGCCGTGAAATTCACATCGCCATTCACTGCGCTTAATTGAAACCCATAAATCGGTTGATCCGTTGCGCCTTGATTCACATTGTTGGCTCCAGGATTACCTGTGTTGTCCACACTCAAAGCAAGCAACTCGGTTTGGAAATTCCATGTGGTTGAGTTATTGATGCCAGCAAACGCATTATTGCCGCCATCCACCAAAGCGTTATTGTCGATGAGAACATGATAGGCGGTTCCAAAGGCTAAGGTGCCCGCCGGGTTAATGGTCACGGTGTTGCCAACAATCGAAACTTTAGGATCACCAACTGGAATCACTTCGAAATTGCCGACACCGGTTCGCACAATGGTGATATTTCCCACATTTGCAAAAACTGGCTCACTAAATTGCACCACCAAATTGGCATTAGGCGCCACGTTTACTGCATTATCCAAAGGGTTAAATGAAGAAACAGTCGGCGGAGTGACATCTTGCAAAGTGTGCGCAATCGGCGCATTCGGATAAGGAGCGATGCTAGTGATCGAAGCAGAAACTGTAACATCCGCATTATTGACAATTTGCAAACTGATTGTTCCATTATCCACTGCGTTGGCTGCCACATTGGCCACAACTACATAACGTCGCGGTGTGCCCACTTGCACAGTCTGTCCTACGATACCATTAAAATTAATCACTGCATTGTCCGCAGGAACGGTAGCTAATAAAGTATCGCCTCCATCAAAGCCATTATTATTAACATCGTAATAAAGCCGATAATTGCTCACATTATTTAACTGCGCGCCATTACCCAAAGCGCGCGCAATCGCGACGGCGGTAAAATCCGCATTGCCATTAGCTGCCGTGAGTTGAAATCCGTAAATCGGTTGATTGAGTGAACCTTGATTCAGATCACTTGCCACAGGATTGCCCGTATTATCCACAGTCACTTGCGTGGCCACCGTGGTAAAATTCCATGTGGTTTGATTATTAATGCCAGCAAAAGGATTGGCATTCAAATCTGTGAAAGCGCCCGCATCAATCAAAATATGATAGGGTTTATTCAATCCCAAAACTCCAGCAGGATCAATCGTCACAGTATTTCCTACAATGTTCACATTCGGATTGTTGGCAGGAATGACTTCGAAATTGCCCATGCCTGTTTCTACAATCGTAATATTTCCCACACCCGCTTGCACGTTTTCATTAAATTGAATGACTAAGTTGGCATTGGGGCTAATATTAATCGCATTATCAGCAGGAGTGAGTACGGAAATGGTAGGTGGCGTGCCATCTGCTACAGAATGATTCACAATTACTCCCGGATAAGGAGCCGTTGTATTGACGATCGTTCCCGAGTTAACCGTAATATTGGAATTGTTAACAATCTGCAGCCCCACTGTTCCTCCTATCACTGCAGCTGGCGCCACATCGGCAATGACCACGTAACGTCGCGGCGTGCCCACTTGCACAGTTTGCCCCACAATACCATTAAAATTAATCACGGCATTGTCTGCAGGCACGGTGGCCAATAAAGTATCGCCTCCATCAAAGCCATTATTATTAACATCGTAATAAAGCCGATAATTCGAAAAGTCGCCGAGCACTGCACCATTTCCTAACGTTCGCGCAATATTGACCGCAGTAAAATCAATGTCTTGATTATTCGCTGTCAACTGAAACCCAAAAATCGGCTGATCTACCGTTCCTTGAACATGGCTCGCAGCCAAGGGATTACCCGTATTATCCACTGACAAAATCCTGCCCGCAGCCGCTGCAAAACTGTCGTCGATATTTAAGTCGTCAATACCCATCTGACCATAGACAGCACTGGTAGCCTGACGCAAAGCAAAACTCGTAATATTAGCAAAAACAGCTGCTGGAACCGTAGCAATCGAAGTATCAGCAATACTCGTTGGATTGACCCAAAGTGTGATATTATCATTAGCGGCATTTTCTGTTAAACGAACAACCACTCGAATATCTTGATTAATGGGTAAGTCAGTTGCCCAAGTTACAGAAGGGGGCGCGTTGTTATTATTGCTTAACCCTAATCGAAAAGTGCCAGCGGGACCTGGTCTTAATGTAAAAATACGCCCATTAAAATTGCCTCCTGTTCGAAATGAAGCGATATAATCTCCATTCGCTCCTGCAGTTGGCGCGGTTGTCATATTAATTGTAAAACCCGCAAAAATACTTCCTGCTCCACCCCAAGCAAAAGCTGAAGCCACATCTTCTGATTGAGCTGCAGTAATTTGAGTCCTTCCTCCTGTTACTTGCATTTGATTCGCCGTCCCTGAAAAAAATGTCCACGCTCCGCCTATCGAAGGCATTTGACCATTTAAATTACCATCCACTGGAAACGAATCTTGCAAATACGTCACACTTTGTCCCAGTTGTGTTAAAGATAATAAGGTTAAAAAAAGAAATAGTTTTTTCTTCATAAAGATTTTCCTTTTGATTTTTTGAAATTGAAATCCCCCCAGATTCTTCATGCAATTTGCGCGAACTATCTCACTCCTTTATAAAATTGCAATCTTAATTTCTCGTTGCTTCCAAATCCCAGTGAACCGATAATTCCTCTCAAGAAAAATCGCTACTCACAAGTAATAAGCAATAAAATACTTAAACACTCATAAAATGGTTTATGAATTGAAAAACATATTTTAATTTTTTAAAGCTTTTGCGATTAGATTCCATAAAGTTAAGCTGATCCAACTTAAAAACTTGTAAATGCAGCAACCAAACAGCCACCATCACAACTCCATTAAGTGAAACCATGCCTAATTGGGTTAAGTATAATAGAATTTTAGCTCGTCCCCGCCACATAAGCGCCAATCTTTCACACTGAAATCTAATGTGCCAAACTTCATCGGCTAAAATATTTTCGCAAAGTCGTTTTAGAACAGGACACCCCGAGCGTCGTGCTAAAATACCATAATAAAGTTCTGCCATATTTTCTATAATAAGAACGGTAACCGTCCAAATTTCGATATGGCCCATAAAATATCTTACCTTCCTAAAACAAAAGTCACCCATATCACTCGCCAATCTTTTTACTCCTACCGAATCCAAATACTGTCCCAACATTTCGCCATGATGCTGCTCTTCTTTAATAAAGCATTCGATTGCTTTGAAATAGTAAGGATCCTCTTTAAAAAATCGGCTTCGTTTTACAGCAGATTTGAGGTGAGCGCCATCTGAAGTTTCTCCTTTTTGCCATGCCTGCAAAGATCGGATCAGTTTTTTATTGCTGAAAAATGCAATATTAGGATTCTCAGATAAATACAATGACCACGGATTTTTCAACCTCTTTTGAAAATGATGACACCAAAAATCGGAAGATTTCATCATGCGACCTCCTGATTAAAGCGACCCTGAATCGCTTCCAATTTTTTTATTACCGCTTGAATCGTAGATTCTGGAGTCGAAGTGCCTGCGGTTACGCCGACTGTCATAGAATCATCAAACCATGATTCGCAAATTTCTTCGGCTCTCTCCACTTTATGAACCGGACAATTTAATTCACGAGCTAAATGAACTAATTGAGTGCTATTGTTGCTATTTTTACCTCCTATCACGATGAGCAAATTCACCTCTTTCGCTAATTCTTTCACTGCATTCTGTCGATCTTTCGTGGGTTGGCACACCGTATCGCAAAACTTAATTTCTGCATAAGGTCGCATCCTTTTTAAGATCTCTAAAAATGCTTGCACCGTTTCTACACGAAAAGTTGTTTGCGCAATCACTCCAAGACGTGGATAAGCAGGCAATAAAACCATGTCTTCTTCTTTTTCAATTACTACCGCATTGGGATAATCACCTGTTAATCCCTTGACTTCAACATGATGACGTTGACCAATTACCACAGGATGATAACCTTGCTCGACTAACCGCGCTAAAGTGTGATGCGCTTTTTTGACAAGTGGACAAGTGCCATCGAAAAGATGTTGAGCACGGCTTGCTAAGGACTGTCGCATATGATTCGAGACACCATGCGCCGTAATCATTACTCTTTTATTTTCTAAAGTTTCAGGATTTTCCAACGTTTTATTAATATATGCGCCCCGTTTTTGAAGTTCTTCTAAAACAATCGGGTTATGCACCAGTTCACCCCAAATAGTGAGCGATTTTGCATTTTGATAGGCAAGTTGAATAGCGTCTTTAACGCCAAAACACATGCCATAAGCTTTTGCTAGTTTTATTTTCATTTGTTATGACTCCTTTATTTAGTTTTTAGGTTAATTAGCATTCACTTTGCCACACAAAGTAAATGGTTAAAATTTTTTAGTTTTTCCCTGTTTTAATAATTTGCTCCAATAAATTGAGATACTCTTGATAAGAAATTTTGCCTTTTTCAGTCATGGCATAATTCGTTTGAGGGCGATCAATATGCTCACGACTTTTCGAGACCAAACCAGCATCATATAATATTCTTAAATGAGTGATTAAATTTCCATCACTCATTTTAAGTTCTGTTTTCAAATCTTGAAAACTCCAACATTCTCGCGTCGCCAGTAAAGTCATGATGGATAACCTGGCTTTCTCATGAATCGTTTTATCAATTTTATCAAAATTAAACATCAATTCCTTCCCCGTGTAAAAAAGGCATAAATCAAATGATAAAAACCAAACGTAATCATAATCAGCGAAGAGCTAAAAGGTTCTAAAGTTTGTTTCAAAATAAAAGTCACAAAACCGGAGAGCAAAAAACTCCAACCAAGAAAAAGAATTGAACGAGGAGCAAAAACCATTGTGGATAACAAACCTAATCCATAAAAAATCATCCAAACAGAAATCATGGATAAAAGTGCGCCTGATTGAAAACTGGACCACGTAAATAATAATCCCGCCAAACCTGAGGGCAACATACAGGTGATTGCCTTTTTAATCCTAGGATAATGCGCAATTTCTCCTCTATTACGAATCACCAACCAATAAAAATTAAAAACTCCAATTAAAACAAAAACAATAATCCAAAGAAGCAGAAAGGATAATAAATAATCATTCTCCCAATTAAAAATAAGCTTTCGCATTTGAATAAAACCCCCAAGCAATGAAAAAGAGCCTATCATGAATGCAGAAGGCACCGAAATAGTCCGATACAATGTTCCCCTTTCCATTAAACTACGAATGATTTTTAAATTTTCCTCAGCTTGAGCATGCGTTGTCATATAATAACTTTGTATCACAAAGTTAAAATGCGTCAACACATTTTTAATTTAAAAATAAAATCTCTTTATTGACTTTAATTTACTATACTTTTTATAGATTGTTTTCCTATGCTGCCATCTTACTCATGATTTCATCTTTGTTTTTACAGGCTTGTCGATTGCAGCCGGTGGCACGGCCTCCGGTTTGGATGATGCGTCAGGCAGGTCGTTATTTGCCAGAGTATCGTGCGGTGCGGGCGCAGGTCGATTTTTTGACTTTATGTCGAACTCCTGATTTAGCTGCTGAGGTGACGATGCAACCGGTCGAGTTGTTAGAGGTAGACGCGGCAGTTATTTTTTCAGATATTTTGTTAATTTTGGATGCGATGGGGTTACCATTAAGTTTTGTCAATGGTGATGGGCCTCGCTTTTCGAAAACGATTTCTCATGAAGATGAAATTAATGAACTAGACATAACCCATATCACACAAAAACTTTCTTACGTTTATAATGCGATTCGGATCACCTCTCAAAAGTTGAATACTTTGAATATTCCCGTGATTGGTTTTGCTGGTGCGCCTTTTACTTTAGCGGCTTACGCAATCGAAGGTGAAACGAGCCGTGAATTTCATCGCACTAAAAAATTTCTTTTTCAAAACCCCGCCGGATTTCAAAAACTTCTGAAGAAATTATCTCAAGCGATCGTTGAACATTTGGATGTTCAATTGACTGCAGGCGCTCAAGCGGTGCAAATTTTTGACACGTGGGGTGGGTTATTGGGGAGAGAAGTTTATGAAAAATATGTTTTGCCGAGCATGCAGGAAATTTTTACCTCATTAAAACAGCGCGGTTGTCCTACGATTTTTTATATGAATGGAAGCACGCCTCATTTAGAAAACATGGCTCGTTCTGGGGCGGATGTGCTTTCAGTAGATTGGCGGCTTCCCTTGACTGAAGTTAGAAAGCGAATTGGGAAAAAAGTTGCGTTGCAAGGTAATTTGGATCCCACACAACTTTATGCTTCACCCGATTGTATCAAAGAGATTACCTTGAATATGTTGCGCGAACATCCTGATCCAGGTTATATTGTGAACTTGGGTCATGGCATTTTGCCTGACACACCTGTGAATCATGTCAAAGCTTTCCTACAAACCGTCCGGTCCCGTTAAAACGACAGAGTCTTTTGCCGTTCCTACAGTCGATTGGAAACTCATTGCCAAATACGACACTTCGGGGCCGCGTTATACGAGTTACCCTACCGCGCCGCAATTTACGGAAGAATTCACGGCTCACGATTTGCAAGAAACAATTCACAATGCCAATCTTCAGCTTAACCCTCCTCCCCTCTCGCTTTATTTTCATCTTCCTTTTTGTGAGTCGGTCTGTTTTTTTTGCGGATGTAACGTAACTTTTACCGCAGATCGTTCTCGACCGCATGCTTATACTCAAACTTTAATTCAAGAAATGGATTTGGTTAAACCCTTGCTTCAAAAGCGGCAAAAAGTTCATCAACTGCATTGGGGTGGAGGCACGCCCACTTTTTTTTCACCCGATCAACTGAATTATTTGGGTGAAGGAATCTATCAACGCTTTTCATTCGCTGAAAATGCAGAAATTGGGTTGGAGATTGATCCTCGAGAAACCAAAGAGGAACATCTGAAAGTATTATCAGAATTGGGATTCAACCGGCTTTCCATGGGAATTCAGGATTTTGATCCAACCGTTCAAAAAGCGATTAATCGCAACCAACCCGAAACAATGACTCGAAACATTATCGAATCGGCTCGCGAGCACGGATTTCAAAGTATTTCTGTCGACCTCATTTATGGGCTTCCTCATCAATCTGAAAAGACTTTTGCCAAAACCTTGGAAAAAATTATCCAACTCAATCCTGATCGCATTGCACTTTTTAATTTTGCTTATTTACCGGAAATGATTCGACATCAAAAAGCCATTGCCTCAGACGCCTTACCTTCCGCTGCTGAAAAATTTGCTATTCTGCGGCGTGCCATCACTCGATTTGGTGAAGCGGGTTATCGCTACATTGGCATGGATCACTTTGCTAAACCTCACGACACGTTATGCCAGGCACAAGACCAAGGCACGCTCTCTCGCAATTTTCAAGGCTACACCACACATGGCGATTGCGATCTTTACGCGTTTGGCGTTTCGGCCATTAGCCAAATTCAGAATGTTTACGCACAAAATCAAAAGAATATTCATGATTACACCAAGGCGCTTGCGAACCATCAATTTGCCACGCAGCGCGGCATTCGACTTACTCCAGACGACTTATTGCGACGTGAAATCATCATGACTTTGATGTGCCATTTTTCACTAGATATCCAGGCTATCGAGAAAAAATATCACATCCTTTTTGCTGATTATTTTTCTGAAGAGTTAAAAGCGTTGTCACCTTTTGAAAAAGATGAGTTAATTCGCTTGAGTCATAATATCATCCAAATCACATCCACGGGTCGTCTTTTGGTTCGCAATCTCTGTATGATTTTTGATGCCTATTTAAAACAAAAACCCACTCAAAAATTTTCTCGAACCATCTAATCCATGAAAGCTGTTCTTCTCGTTAATTTAGGTTCCCCCGATTCGCCAAACGTGCCGGATGTGCGACGTTATTTGCGAGAATTTCTTTCGGATCCGTGCGTAATTGACTCTCCTTGGATTGTTCGGCAACTCGTTCTCAATCTTTTCATTTTGCCTTTTCGCCCTAAACAATCTGCAGCCGCTTACCAAACTATTTGGACACAAGAAGGTTCTCCATTACTTGTCATTAGCCGCCAGGTTCAATCACTTTTGCAACAACAAGTTTCCTTGCCCGTGGCGCTTGCTATGCGCTATGGCAATCCTTCCATTTCCAAAATTCTTCAACTACTTCACGAACAAGGAATCACAGAGCTATTTCTCATTCCGCTTTATCCGCATTATGCGATGTCCAGCTACGAAACGGTGGTAAAGAAAGTTCAAGAAACTCTTCGTGAAATGAAGTCGAAGATTCAACTTACGATTCAACCTCCTTTTTACAATGAACCACATTACATTAAGGCATTAGTGGAATCTGCGACACCTTATTTACAGCAAGACTACGATCATCTGCTGTTTAGTTTTCATGGAATTCCTGAAAGGCACATTAAAAAAGCGGATATTTCGGGCTGTCATTGTTTGATTCAACCCGATTGCTGCGAAACCCCTAACCCAGTTCATCAAGTTTGTTATCGTGCTCAAACTCGAAAAACGGTGGCTGCATTTGTGAAGGCGGCAGGAATTTCTGAAAATAAATTTTCGATCACCTATCAATCCCGTCTGGGACGCGATCCCTGGTTAAAACCTTATACTGATTTAGAGTTAGAACGCTTTCCTAAAGCGGGCATTAAAAAATTATTGGTTATTTGTCCAGCATTTGTATCAGACTGCTTAGAAACACTCGAAGAAATCGCTGAACGCGGTAAAGAAAGTTTTCTGGAGGCGGGTGGTAAAAATTTTACAATGATTCCCTGTCTCAACACGCATCCTGCCTGGGTTGATACTTTGAAATTTTTTATTCAAAATTTTATGAAATAAAGGGAGCTTTTCGAGCTCCCTTTTGTTTTCATCACTTTCTATTAATTATTTAATTCCCAATTTCTTGAATCATTACCCTTCCATTATCCAAAACCGACCCATTGTAGACTGAGTTGGGTCTGGACTGATAAAAAACATGAACTCTTTGTCCATGACTTCCATCGGCATTCATTTTATAGGCTTCGCCTGTTAATGTCATACTTAAGGAAACCAAATCTCCATCAGCGAATGCTTGATTCAAATTAAGTGGGGCATTGACATCAGAAGTAAAAAATTCTGCCTGTAAAATGCCATTACCAGAACCATCCCCATATAAAACTTGGGGAACCGTGGGATCGAAACTACGAGTTAACATATCCACAAAACCCGCTTTGTCGTAGACCGTAATCGGTAAACCACTTAGCGCCATTGTGACTGTTACCAAAACTGAGCCATCAGCTTGAACTTTGCCTTTGGCTTTGCCATGTTTTTCAATCAAATTACGATTCGGATCACGAAGAAAAGCCATGTAATTTGTCTGTAACGAAATAGACAAATCCGACTGACTCCAACCTCCTGTGGGATTACTTTGATATGCGGCAATAACTCCATCCAAGTTATCAATCCGAGTATCGATCACAACCGCATCTGTAGAAGTCGCATCACTTCCCAACCAAAATGGCGTGGCTTCCGTAATTGGGATAGCTCCTACAAATAATGTTGATTGGAAAGCAAGAATTAAGGCATATTCAGCCGCAGAAGCTGCTTTTACAGTTAAAGAACTTCCTAACAACATTCCAACACAACATAGTGGTAGAAATGAGATGAATTTACATTTTCCAAGTAATGTATTCATAAACAACCTTTCTAAAATTTAATTATTTTTAACGTGATAAAACGTTGGTCTTGCTACTAACTTGCGCACTTAGGAGATTTTTTTAAGTAAGCTTCCTTTATAATATATCCCATCAAAAATCCGACTGCAAATTAGTTTTTTAAATACTGAGAAATTAATGAAGAAATCCAGACATCCCCTTTTCTTTAACCTCATGCACACGCGCCACTTTGCCATCCAACATCTCGGTCATGCGATCAGCATAATGAAAAATGCGAGAATCATGAGTCACCGCAATCACTGTGCGCCCAGGCGCTTTGACAACTTCCTGCAACAACTCCATAATTTTTGCGCCCGTTTCACTATCCAATGCCGAAGTAGGTTCATCACAAATCACAAGCCTTGGCTCATGCACCAACGCGCGCGCAATCGCAACGCGTTGTTGCTGGCCTCCAGATAAATTCAAAGGCTGCTCTTTTTCTCGTCCTCCTAACCCTACCTTGGCCATCATTCGACTCGCTCGCGCTTCGGCTTCGGTGTAGGAAATCCCATTAATCAACAAAGGAACACTCACATTTTCCACACAACTGAGTGTCGGAATTAAATTAAATTGCTGAAAAATGAAACCCACATTTTTTCGACGAAAAAGTGTGACCTCCCTTTTACTCAACCGATGCAACGGTGTTTCAAACACGTCAACCTCACCTTCATCAATATCCAAAGTGCCAGCGATTAAACTTAACAACGTAGTTTTGCCGCATCCTGAAGGTCCCACAATCAATAAAATTTCTCCTTCGCGCGCGTCAAAATTAACTCCATTCAAAGCATGCACTGCAGCGCTTCCCAGTCCGAAAGTTTTTTTCAGATTTTGCACATGCACAGCCAATTTTATGGAAGGATTATCCACGGAAAACAATAGCAGGTTCGAGTTTTCGAATTTTACGAATCCCTAGCAAAGCTGCAAAAACACAAATCATCAAAATCGCGAGCAACGTTGCCAAAGGTAAAATTTGCGGCATATAAAAAGGCGGCTGACCCTTTTCCAAAACCGAAAAACCAAAAAGCGCGGCCAACCCCAACCCACATCCATAACCTAAAAACCCAACAGCCAAGGCTTGCATAATCAACATCGTTGCCAACATCCTATCGCTAGCGCCCATCGCCTTAAAAGCGCCTAAATTACGTAGATTGTCTAAAATAAAACTGTAGAAAGTTTGTCCGCAAACCGCCACGCCCACGATAAAACCCAAAATAATTGTCATCCCAAATGCAACCGGAATCCCCGTATTTTTAATATACCAATGAATCGTGGCCCAAAAAAAATTATCTTCAGTAAACGCTTTCAGCCCCGTTTCTTTTTCGATGTTACTGGCAACTTCGCTTGGCGTTTTACCCGCTTGTGGGGTCGCAATCACAAAACTTAGCATTTTCCGAGTCTTGGGCGCATATTCCAAAGCCTGTTCATAAGTTGCAAAAACATAAGGCGTGCCGGTAAACGAGCGTTCTGTTTCACAAATTCCAACCACACGCGCCTCACGATCGTTAATTTCAAAAATATCGCCAATATCAATTTTTTTAGATCCCGCACTCAACCGTTGCACACCCAATGAATCAATCACCACCGTGTTGGGCAAACGCAAATCTTCAATATTACCCTTAATCATTTTTGCCGGACGCCCTACCATCGTCGTGGCATCTAAACCAATCAACTGAACAAATTTAAAACTTCCATCTGCCAATTTGGTTTGAACGAGCCCTGAAAATAGCGGCATGGCCCACAAAACCCCGTCCACCGATCGCACACGACCCATGTCCGTATCGCGTAATGGTTTAATCTCATTTACCTGCTCCACCGTGGGATCCACCACCCAAATAGGCGCTCGCACATTGCGAATCGTGCCTGTCGTCCAAATCATAATGCCACAAAAAATGGAACTTTGCTGAGTCATCAGCAACGTAGAAAAAGTAATGCCGCTCAAAAGCATCCAATATTTACCTCGATCGCCCATCAACATTTTTAACGCTAGGCGAATCATAGCCTTCTACTCACTATCGCTCACCGGTAAACAACTACAAAAAAGATTGCGATCGCCATACACATTATCCACACGCGAAACAGGCGGCCAATATTTATAAGTTCGCAACCAAGCTACAGGATAAGCCGCTTCTTCACGAGAATAACTAAAGGGCCATTCTTGAGCACTTAATTGAGCTGCCGTATGAGGTGCGTGTTTCAAAGGATTATTTTTTTGATCCCACTGGCCCGATTCAACTTTTTTAATCTCCTGATAAATCGCAATCATCGCATCACAAAATCGGTCGATCTCCTCTTTCGATTCACTTTCGGTTGGTTCAACCATGAGAGTGCCAGGTTCTGGCCAGGACATCGTAGGCGCATGAAAACCGTAATCGATCAAACGCTTGGCAATATCTTCTACTTCCACGCCAATATCTTTCCATTTACGACAATCTAAAATGCATTCATGTGCCACCAATCCATGATCACCTTGATATAAAACAGGAAAATATTCGCCTAATCGTTTGGCAATATAATTAGCGCTCAACACTGCAACGCGAGTCGCTTGCGTTAATCCCGATGCTCCCAACATCCGAATATACATCCAGGAAATCGCTAAAATACTCGCACTTCCCCAAGGCGCTGCGGAAATCGCCCCTCCCTTACCTTGCCCCACAGACACTACAGAATGATTCGGTAAAAAATCGACCAAATGCGAAGCGACCCCAATTGGTCCGACTCCTGGTCCTCCTCCTCCATGCGGAATACAAAACGTTTTATGTAAATTCAAATGACACACATCCGCACCAATCTCCGCAGGCCGACACAAACCCACTTGAGCATTCATATTCGCGCCATCCAAATAAACCTGACCTCCATATTGATGCACCACTTCGCACACCTCTTTAATATTTTCCTCAAAAACGCCGTGCGTTGAAGGATAAGTAATCATCAAAACTGCTAGTGACTCGCGATTCGATTCAGCTTTGCTTCGTAAATCGTTCAGATCAATATTACCCTGCTCATCACATTTCACAACCACCACCTGAAACCCAGCCATCTTCGCACTAGCGGGATTTGTGCCATGAGCTGAAACAGGAATCAAACAAACATTACGCTGCGATTGACCACGATTTTGATGATAATGACGAATCGCTAGCAACCCAGCAAACTCGCCTTGCGAACCTGCATTAGGTTGCAAGGAAACTGCAGCAAACCCCGTCATTTCCATCAACCATTTTTCTAATTGATGAAACAAAACCTGATAACCTTGCGCTTGTTCCAAAGGCGCAAAAGGATGCAACTGCGAAAATGCCGACCACGTAATAGGCATCATTTCCGCTGTGGCGTTTAACTTCATTGTGCACGAACCCAAAGGAATCATCGAAGTCGCTAGGGAAATATCTTTCAAATTCAATTGTCGCAAATAACGCAACATTTCCGTTTCCGTGTGATGACGATGAAAAATCGGATGCGCTAAAAAATGGGAAGTTCGAGCGTGAGGCGTTGAAAAAGTAGTTGAAATTTTCTTAGCAATGTCTTGCAAAGAAAAAGAAAGTTTTTCACCACTAAAAATTTCCAACAAAATTTCGACATCTTTCAATGTCGTTGTTTCGTCCAGAGCCACGCTAATGGTGTGGTGATCCCAGTAGCGCAAATTAACATTCTGTGCCATAGCCCGACCTCGAATGACATCGGTTTCCTCAACAGAAATACAAAGGGTGTCGAAAAAAAGTGAATATTTTAGGGAAAAACCAAGTCGCTTGAGCCCTTCTGCTAATAGTTTAGTTAAACCATGAACTCGTTGCGCAATTTGTTTCAAACCATCAGGCCCATGATAAACGGCATACATGGAAGCCATGACGGCGAGCAAAACTTGTGCCGTGCAAATATTGCTCGTCGCTTTATCACGACGAATATGTTGCTCGCGCGTTTGCAAAGAAAGTCGCAAAGCAGGATTGCCTTGGACATCTTTTGAAACGCCTATGAGACGACCTGGCATTTGCCGTTTCAAAGTATCGCGCGTTGCAAAAAAAGCCGCATGGGGCCCTCCGTAGCCCATTGGCACACCAAAACGTTGAGCACTTCCCACCACCACGTCCGCTCCGAATTCGCCCGGCGGCCGCAATAAAGTTAAACTTAACAAATCCGCAGCAACAATGGCCAATGCATTAACGCCATGAACCGCTTGAATCAATTTTTCGTAATCCAATACCCCACCATCGGAACCCGGATATTGTAATAAAACGGCAAAAATTTGATCGTTCGGCTTAAACGTTGCCGCATCACCTACTAAAACCTGCAAATGAAGCGGTTCAGCACGCGTTCGGATAATTTCTAAAGTTTGTGGATGACATTGATCCGAAACAAAAAAAACATTTTTTTCGAGTTTGCCTTTGATACCATAACAAAATGTCATCGCTTCTGCTGCCGCTGTGGCCTCGTCTAAAAGCGAAGCATTAGCAATGTCCATAGCAGTCAAATCGGTTACCATCGTTTGAAAATTTAATAATGCTTCCAAACGTCCCTGAGCCACCTCAGCTTGATAAGGCGTGTAAGAAGTATACCAGGCTGGATTTTCCAAAACATTGCGCTGAATCACTGGCGGCGTGAAACAGGGATAATAACCCATTCCCAAATAAGATTTTGCCACGCGATTTTTTTCCGCGATCGTGCGCAGCTCCTCCAATGCTTCCTGTTCACTAGCGGGTTCCGGTAGTTGTAATGGTGAGTGCGTAACAATGGCACGAGGCACTAACGCTTCAATAAATGCGTCCATTGAAGAATAACCCAAACTTTTCAACATTTCTTCTTGTTCAGAAGAATTAGGACCCAAATGCCGATCCAAAAAAGTATGAGACGACTCCAATAATTCCGTTAATGACAAAGGCATAAAAACTTAAACTAAGCGCCAATTTGTTTGGAATAATTTGCTGCATCCATCAGCGCATTGGTCTCATCGGGTTGAGAAAGTTTCACTTTAAAAATCCACCCTTTCTCGTAAGGCTCGCTATTCACCAATGCCGGATCATTTTCTAGCGCAGTATTGACTTCGACAACCTCTCCACTCACAGGTGAATAAATATCGGAGGCAGCCTTAACAGATTCTACCACTGCTGTGGCCTCTTTGGTTGCCACTTTTCGTCCCACTTCGGGAAGTTGGACATAAACCACATCCGACAATTCTTGCTGAGCATGATCAGTAATACCTATCGTGCCAATATCATTTTGAACAGATAACCATTCGTGAGAAGCAGCATATTTAAGTTGATTAGGAACATTCATAAATTTTTCTTATTGTTTCTTATAAAGAGGTTTTTTCTCAATCACAACAGGAACTTCTTGCCCTCGCACTTCCATCACAAGTTCCGTGCCGATTTTAGCATATTCCGGTGATACATAACCCATCCCGATGCCTTTGCCCAAAGAAGGCGAAAAACCGCCACTTGTCACCTCACCCACTTTTTCATGATTTTTTCTAAGAATGTAATGACTGCGCGGCGGCGCCCCTTTTCCCTTCACGGAAAAAGCGACTGCTTTACGAGGCACCCCTTTTTCTTTTTGTTCTGCTAAAACTTTTTTCCCAACAAAATCAGCTTTATTTAAAACTACCGCAAAACCCAACCCCGCTTCCAAAGGTGTTGTAGTTTCATTGAGATCATTACCATTTAACGGATAGCACGCTTCTAAACGCAAGGAATCACGTGCTCCCAACCCCACCGGTTTTACCCCTTCTTTTAGCAATAAATCCCAAATTTCAACCCCATCGTTTCGCGATAGAAAAAGTTCCACCCCATCCTCACCCGTGTAACCCGTTCGCGCCACAAAAACAGTTTTCTCTTTCCAAGGAATTGAGGTCAAATGAAAACGCGCAGGAATAGCCTCTTCCTTTAAAGAAAAAATTTTCTTTAACACCTCAACCGCTTGAGGTCCTTGCAAAGCTAAGGCAGAATAATTTTCACTACGATCTTCTAACAAAACGCCATTGGGCAAATGCCTTTTTAACCAAGCAAAATCCTCTTCAATTTTAGAGGCATTGACAACCAACAAATAATGAGTTTCTTCCAAACAATAAACAATCAGATCATCAATCACTCCACCTTGTTCATTGAGCAACAAAGTATATTGACCCTGACCTGGCTGAAGCAAAGCCACGTCATTTGTTAAACATACATTCAGGGCTTCTTTTGCCGCAGCGCCTGAAACAAAAAATTCGCCCATATGCGAAATATCAAACACTCCGGCTTCGTTCCTAACCGCTTTGTGCTCTTCCATAATGCTAGTATAAGACACTGGCATTTCCCATCCGGCAAAAGGAACTATCTTAGCTCCTGCTTGGAGATGCGATTCGTAAAGTGCGGTGCGTTTCAAATGGGTCGACGCCATTCCCATCCCCTAGCAAATTCTCTAGCGGTGTCAAATTTTACGCTTTGCAGTTTACACAATAGTGCTAAAGATAAACCCTAATTCGCAAAAAGCGGCGGTCGTTTAATGGTAGGACTCCAGCCTTCCAAGCTGGTAGCGAGGGTTCGATTCCCTCTCGCCGCACCCTAGCTGAAAATGAAAAGTTCAACAAATTTTCGAAGCCTTAAACCATCTTCTTAAATGTGATTACCATCGCCTTCAAAATATCGAATTTAAGAGATCGCTCAATTATTTTAGGGCCTGTTTAACACAAATAAAAATGAAAGCGACAAACCATGACTACCTCAGCCATTAAAGAACTCGACGATTTGATCGAAAAAAATTCGCATCTGGACATTGGGCAAATGGATTTTCAGAACCCCGCCACCCTTTCCAAACTGAAAGGCAGCAAAAAAAGTAAAGCTAAAGCATTGCCTCATTTACTAGCATTTCAACGCCTATATCGCACCGTCAATGATCCTAAAATTGCTAAAAAATTACTAAAAAAAGGGCTTGGCTCTGCTGCTGACATCGCCGCTCTAACGGAAAAAAACTTCGTAGATCGTTACGCTAAAACTTTTTCAGGAAACAAAGAACAAGCCGCCCGACAAGCTCACCGAACCGCCAGAGCACGACGCGCTCAAGCCACACTTCATCGTATAGAACACATACAACAAACCGAACCCCACTACCAAGCCTCCTGGTTTAGAGATGGAACTCCAGCCAACGAAATTCAATTCGAAGATCTGCAACCTGCCTCTCATAAAGACGTGACAAAATCTGAAGCTCGCTACTCAGCTCTCTCTCCCATGGCCTACTTTCTGGAGCTAAAGACATTTAAAAACGATAACCTCACCGGCACCCCAAAATATCCATTTCAAGAACGACGTCCCGATGTCGAAACGCTAGGCCCCCAAATATCTCACGTTGAGGAAGAAGTTCCTTATTTGAACGTCGTGAATGAAGCGCTGGAAAAACAGTTCCCAAAAGAACCATATAAAGAACTAGCTGAAGCGCCTTACCCCTTCAACCTACCTTTTAACCTTCCTTTAACCCAGGCTCACCACTACCTCGACTATCTCAAAACTGATCTCCCAACTCTTTACCAAAGCTTCGTCAAAGACATAAAACCCGAAATCACCGCTCGCGACTATTTAAAACTCTCCACGAAAGAATACGAATACCTCGCTACCTCTGTCTCAACCCCAAAAGAGTTAAATTCCTTCTACGGACTTAAATCGACTGACGATCCGGTCCAAATCCTCTCCAATGTAAACATTTTTCTGGAAAAAACCGGTCTCACCCGGGGTGAATTACAAACTTTGCTCTTTCAAAACCTTCACCCAGCAGAAATCGAAGCGGGTATTGCCCAACAATTCTTTATCAATGCTGTAGGAAAAGATCCAAAACCTTATATCATTATCGCTAAAGAAGAAGGCCTGGAAAAACTAAAATTAAAAACATTAGGCTCCCAAGAACTTAAACCCATTACCCCAGAACATTTAGACCGTCTAAACCGTTTCATCCGGCTCGCTCGAAAAATCGGCTGGTCTTTCGCAGATCTAAATTGGGTCATCACCTCCAGTTGTGGAGATAAATTAGATGATAAAAAGGCCTTTGAAGAAGCCCTCACCCGCATCGCCGCCATCAAACACCTTCAAGAAATCACTCAACAACCACTCGACCTTTTATGCAGCTTCTGGTCCGACCTCAAAAGCATCGGACTCGGTGACAAACCCGCGTTCCAATTCGAAGACCTATTCGACCGAACCTTTAACAGCCGAGTCGCTCAAGAACACAAAAGCTACCTGCCTCAAAACGACAAAGAGTGGCTTAAAAAGCTCTATGAAACAGCAGGCGCCAAACCATACACAATCGACCATCACTGGAAACCTCGCCTGGCCGCAGCGTTAGGAATTGATCGAACTGACGTCGATCGCATCGAAGAATATCTAAATCTAAAACCAGACGCTCCTATCCCAACCCCCAATTTGCAAAATCTCTCCCTCCTTTTCCGCTACGCCAAAATCTCTCAAGCCCTAAACCTCTCCGTCGAAGACTTCCTCCTGCTTCTCGACCTCATCCGTGAAGACAAAACTCTCCTGGCCTACAACCCTTTCCCTCTCTTCATGGATCGAAAACCCACCGACAAAATAGACGTGCACGCCCTGTTAAAAGGCGCCGCCGCAACCCTCTCTCAAACTATTTGGCTCATCGAACTCCTGATCGGCATCGTCCAATGGTTAAAAACCGAAAACCTCACCGTCCCTCAACTCAGCTACCTGAAAACCGGCCAACTTCATCGAAGCGTCAAACCCTTGCTCGACCAACAACAACGCACCCACCTCTTCCAACAATTGCATCACGAATTCCAAAACATCCTGGTTACCCCTCACTCTTTTGAATCCGAGAACGTAACCCCAGCCCAAGCCAAACAAATTTTTGATAAACTTTTGGCGGAAAAATATATTGATAAAAATGGACTTGTCTTAAAAACCGAACCTCCCTATCCGGCGATCTTTCATAACACGAAATGGATCAACGATCGCCCTCCCATCTCGACTCACGGCGCAGAATCCCTTTATTTCAATGGAAAAGACGCTTACATCGATTGTGGGGAGATCGATTTAACCAATAAAAGTTTTACCATCGAATGCTGGGTGAAGCGAGGCAAGGAGGCTAGGAATCGCGGGGATGGTGTTCTGGGCGTCGGATCTAGAAGTCTCTTCCTTGGCTTTATAACAACCAATAATGGTCACTACTTCCGATTCTATTTTGTGGACGAAGTTTTCGCGGAAGAGCTCATAGACGGTAACTGGCATCACTGGGCATGCGTTTACCATCTCGATGGTGCAAAGGTCGAGCTGTCCCTTTATCTCGACGGAAAGAAAATCAGTAGTGGTAAATCCGCCAAGCCTGACCCTATAAATGGAAAACTCGT
The DNA here is from genome assembly GCA_019694135.1 of Verrucomicrobiia bacterium. Classification (NCBI taxonomy): domain Bacteria; kingdom Pseudomonadati; phylum Verrucomicrobiota; class Verrucomicrobiia; species Verrucomicrobiia bacterium. The sequence continues at coordinate 167,252 of JAIBCM010000003.1, forward strand.
GATTGGCCGCTCATCTTGGTGGCCTGATCATACTTCGCTCCTAGGTAGTATCGCCGAAGTTCGGATTTGGAATGGCGTCCGTTCCGATAATGCGATCGAAGCATATAAAAATCGCAGTCTGGTCGGAAATGAAAAAGACTTGCTGCATTATCAACCTTTATCCGGTATTTATATAAAACTTCAGACCCTGGCTAAACGCCAAGCCCAAACCCTTTTTAAAGGATTAAGCACCAGCCACCACGTCACTTCACTGAATCTTATCCAAACCATTAGCCGCATCGCGTCCAACAAAACTTCTGATCAAGAAATTGTCGCTCTCGTCATGACCCCGATATTGGAAGGCAAAGCCCCAACTGATCCCTTCTTCGACACATTTCAACACTACGTCTCTCTCTTTCAACAGTTAAAACTAGGCGAGCGCGAAGCTCAAATCCTCTTTAATAAACCTGAACGCTTTCACATTGAAGACATCAAAAAATTAGCCGTCTCACACCTAAAGACCGTCACCGACTTAAGACAACTGGCGGTAACCTTTGATCATCTAAACCATCCTCTGATCGGTTATTTTGAAAGCAAACCGGAAGAAGCCACCGAAACCCTGGCCAAAATTACGGAATGGAAAAAGAACGAAATAGAACTCCTGCTCAAACGATTTTTTGGCGACTCTCCAGAACCAGAATACCTCCGAATTCGCGCTCTGCTCAAACTCAAAACCTGTTTCGATCTTTCTCACCAACTCGGCGCCGAACCCTCCACCCTCCTAAAAAAAGTGTGGGAAAAAGCCTGGCCGGACGCCGGAGCGCGCCAAAAAGAAGACATGGCCAAAGTCCTGCTTGGCTTGCTTAAAGCCCAAACCGGCGAAAAAGAAAGACCCGCTCTCAGAGAGGCGTTGAATCAACTCATCAACCGTGAAAAAAGAGAAGCCTTAACCGGCTACGTCATCCAACAACTTCAAACTCGGGACCAAAACGCACGGCCTCACATCAAAACACCGCGCGACCTCTATGACTACCTGCTCATTGACGTTGAAATGGGCGAAGCCGCTAGCACCTCGCGCCTTCTGGAAGCCATCTCCTGCCTGCAACTTTACCTCCACCGCTGCCGGCTTCACTTGGAAGAGGGCATCGTCGTTGGAGCTGGCCTGGAACAAGGGTGGCCCATCATGAAAAGCTACCGTCTTTGGGAAGCCAAGCAACGCATCCTGCTTTATCCGGAAAATTATATTAAACCCGAACTCAGACAGGACAAAACCCCGCTCTTCAAAACTCTCGAAGACGACCTGCAACAAACCGACATTACCGATGCCAACGTCGAAACCGCTTTCAAAAAATACCTCGATGGCTTTGCCGAAGTTGCTCAGCTTAAAATCTTCGGGAGCCACGTCTACATCGATCCCGCTTATCCTAACGACAAAATGCTCATCCTCTTAGGACGCAGCCATACCGAACCGCGCAAAATCTACTACCGCACGGCGCGATGCTTAAACAATTCTTCTGCAATCCAATGGGAACCTTGGGAAGAAATCAAACTCTCCATCCCCGCGGAACAAGTCTATCCCGTTTACGCCTTTGGCAAAATTTTTATCTTTTGGATAGAACTGAAACTTGAAAAAAATCCAGGAGATCCAAACAAACCCAAATACGCTCACCACGCCAAGCTCTTTTATTCCTTTCACCATTTCAACCAAGACTGGTCTCATCCCCAACAACTAGGTAAAACTATTCAATTGCAGGAGAACGAAACGACGGAACCCCCAAAGGAACCCGAATGGGCACGACGCCTTTATCCTATCTACAACGCTAAAACCAACCAGGAACTTTACCTCTTTTACCAAGAAGTTTCAGCCGATGATAAGCTGATCACCTACAAAAACGTCCTAAAAATTTCGCCTAACCTAGATTTGGAAACTTTTCCAGAAGGCTCTATTCCCACGTCATGGATTCGCAATACTTTACCGAAAGTGCTCACGCAAAATCCGGAGAATTATTACCCCATCACCAATCAACCCGATTGGTTTATCTTTCAAGCCAAAGGCGGCACCTTTTTATTAAAACCTAATGATAATAAAAAACCCATCGGAGATGCTATCAAAATAGACTATGTTAAACACCCTATTCCTAGAAGAATATCGGCTGTCAAAATTTCTGGCGCAAAATCCTATATAAAGATAGCTAGTTCTCCCAAGGAATTTAAAGATTTGAGTCTTACATTCGAGGGGTGGTTCATGTTTAATTCAGAGACGGAAGCTAACCTTATAGTTTCTTCACCAAACGCAATAACATCAGATGAATCTCAATATTATTTAAGTGCTTCTGTTAGTAGAGCACAAGTAAACTGTTCTTGTAGAATTAAAGATGGTTTTCATTTTATGCATCCAATTAAACCAAATCAATGGGTTCACTTAGCGGTTACGCGCAATAACGAAAGCCAAATGATAGGATATATAAATGGTGTAATGGAACCTAAGAGAACTAGTAAAGAGCTAATTAACGATTATCCACCTTTGTGGCTAGGTTTTAATAAGGTAGGTAATTCATCAATACTTATGAGTGAAGTGCGTATATGGAATGTAACACGCTCCCAAGCTCAAATTGAGGGGGCAATGAAAAAAGAGTTATTAGGCAACGAAACAGGATTGATTGGTTATTGGCGTATAAATGAGGGAACAGATAAAAAAATTAACTCTTTCAATGAACGTGGTGTCGCAGGAGAATGCCATGGTAATGTGACGTGGGTCCGTTTTAATATTATTGCGATTTCTTCGGAAGTAAATTATCAACCCAACGACTCTACCCGCTATGACATCGTTCGTTTAACCTCCAACGCCGTCTCCACCTTAAGCCATAAATTGCTAACCGGCGGGATGAGTTCGCTGCTTGAATTACCAACCCAAAGAACCCTGGAACTTCCGGAGTTTACAACGACGTCTCCAGGTGAAAACCAAATCGGTTACAATGCAAATTTGGTGCGCACCGTTCCTTCCAGTGAGCATCTTGGGTTCGATGACGCCGACGGAATTTATTACTGGGAAATCTTTTTTCACAGTCCATTCCTCCTGGCTGAGCGACTGAACACCGCTCAACATTTCAACCAAGCGCAAAGTTGGCATAATTATATTTTTAACCCAACCATCAAAGCAAGTCCTTGGCAATTCCTTCCCTTGCGCCGAATAAAAGCTCAGCCAGGAGGAAAAGGGATTCTGCATAATGCTCAATGGAAAAAGATCAAACATCCTTTCGAACCAGGCGAACATGAAATGCTTTATTTTAATGGAAAAGATGCCTATATCGATTGCGGAGAGGATATCGATTTAAAAAATAAACCCTTCACCATCGAATTCTGGGCAAAGCGAGAAAATGAAGCCAATAAAACATATTGGATCATCGGTCAAGGAAAAAAAGAAACACATAAGGAGGCATTACATGTTTGCTTTAATTATAGAAACATAAATTCTCACTATTTTCTCTTTGGTTTCTCTGAAAACTCCACTTGGTCTAAAGTAGAATATGTAGATCAAAACTGGCACCATTGGGCAGTGGTTCATGATAAAGACAAAAAAGAACAGCGCATTTATTGGGATGGTAAAAAAGTCGAAAAAAATAATCCTGAGCTTGACTACCAATGTAGCGGCAATTTATTCATAGGAAAAGGCGCCTGGGGCGATTTTCACTTCTTCGGCTATATCGCCGAAGTTCGCATTTGGAATTACGCTCTTGGCGCCGAGGAAATCAAGCAGAACTCGAATAAACCCTGTATCGGTAGCGAAGCCGGACTTATCCGGTATTGGCCTTTGGAAAGAGTCAACGGCAACACCGTGCCCAACTATGCCACAGGCGCTGATCCGAAAAAAAATGTAGTTAATGATGAGGCTGCCCTAGTGGCTTTTACCGAAAATCCGTTCGACCCACAATCCATCGCCCAAATCAGGCCGATCGCTTTTAAAAAAGCCATTGGCATGCGTTACATCGACACCCTCATCGACCATGGGGACTCTCTTTTCCGACGTTACACCTACGAAACTATTGTCGAAGCCACTCTCTACTATATCATGGCCTTCGACCTGCTCGGTCCACAACCCGTCAGACAAACTTCCTTGTTATCTCAGACAAAAGCCTCCAACGGCTCAAGCCCAGCTTCTCTCGAACAAGAAATTCTCTCCTTCGAAAATGGAACAAATGGGGATTTAAACTTACTCAATCAAGCCCTAGACGACCCTCACTTTTTCCTACCTGAAAACACCCATTTTCTGGGCTATTGGGATCGTGTGCAAGACCGCCTCTACAAAATCCGGCATAGTCTCAATATCGACGGCGTTCGACAAAGCCTGCCTCTATTTCAACCGTCCATCGATCCTGCTACGCTCCTGAAACGATCGGCCAACGGGCTTACCGATGACTCACCGCTATCATCTTTAGTCAGTGCTATTCTGCCCTACCGCTTCATCACCGTCCTGGCCAAAGCGCAAAGCCTGGCCGCGCAAGTCACTCAATTCGGCGGCGCGCTCCTTAGCGCTTTGGAAAAGAAAGACGCCGAAGCGCTTGCGCTATTAAGAAACACCCAGGAAAGCGCCCTTCTAAAAATGACCCGCTCGATGAAAGAGAGCCAAATCGAAGCTTCCAAAGAAACCGTCCAATCTCTCACCGCCGGCTTGGCTCAAGCCTCCGCTCGTCAACACTATTACACTCAACTCCTTGAACAAGGCCTATCTCCCGCTGAAATCACTCAAATTGTCACCATGTCTATTGCCCAGGTTTTCAACATACTATCTGGCATCACCAGAACAGCCGCAGCGATAGGTCATGCGATTCCGCAAATTGATATTATGGCTGGATTCACCCCCAACGTCATCACCTCTTATGGAGGACGCGAAATCGGAGGCGCCTTAAGCGCGCATTCCAGCGGCTTGGCCACCATAGCGGATCAATTCAATTTCGCTGCCAACATGAGCTCACTGATTGGCGGCTTTGAGCGACGCGCTCAAGAATGGGAACTGCAAAAAACTCTGGCCACCCATGATATCACACAGATCGAACGCCAGATCGAAAGCGCTAAATGGCAACAAAAAATCGCCGAGCGCGACTTAGAAGTTCTCGATAAAAACATCGAACAAAACGCAGAAATCGACAGTTTTCTTGCCGACAAATTTACCAACCGCGAACTCTACCAATGGATGGCTGGCAAACTGACCGGAATCTATTTTCAATCCTTTCAAATGGCCCATGACCTGGCGCTTTCCGCGCAAAGAGCCTTCCAATTTGAACTCACCAATAACGCCACCTTCATCGACTCCGCTTATTGGGATGGCCTCAAAAAAGGATTGCTCGCCGGCGAAATCCTGCAAGTTGACCTTAACCGCATGGAAAAAGCTTATCTTGAACGCAACGTGCGCCGATTTGAAATTGAAAAAACCGTTTCCCTATTTGAACTCAATCCCAAAGCGCTGCTCGATCTCAAACGAACGGGCGTCTGCGACTTCGATCTCACTGAACTGATCTTCAGCCGCGACTTCCCAGGTCATTACAGCCGTCAGATCAAAAATATCAGCGTCTCCTTCCCTACCGTGGTAGGGCCTTACCAAAACATTTACGCTACTTTGAGTCAACGCGTTCATCGCACCCTGATCGAAGCCGACATCAAAGGCGTTAAATCCTTGCTTGGCACTGACAAAGACCGGCCCAACACCATCCGACAAGATTGGCGACAAAACCAGCAAGTGGCTCTCTCACGCGGGTTAGACGATAGCGGTCTATTCCAACTCAATTTCCAAGACGAACGCTACCTTCCTTTCGAAGGCACTGGCGCCGTCTCCTCTTGGCGCTTGGAACTGAACCAAAATTCAATCAATCTCAACAACCTTACCGACGTCATCATCAAAATCGAATACACTGCTTTAACCGGAGACGAAACCTTCAAAAAAGACGTGAAAGACGCGATCAAAGACTTGCCCGAAACCAAGATGCACAGTCGTCTTTTTCTCATCGCCCAAGAATTTGGCGATGCTTGGCGACAATTCCTGGCAAACACCACACCTAACAAAACTCTTTCACTGCCCATGAAAAAGATGATGTTTCCAGCCTTAACCGATCCCAATTCCAACCTCACCGCTATTTATCTCCAGTTAGAATTGACCGAAGAAGGAAAGAAAGCGGTGAAAGACAAACCCATCACCTTGAAAGTAGGAGATAAGGATATTGTTCTCAATAACTTCAACGCCGAAGGTGTTGCCACAAATAAAAGTGAGATAAATCTAAACCCATTTCAAGACGTCTCGTGGCTGTTTACCGACAATCATTCGTTCTTCACTGACAAAAACGTCACAAACATGGCTTTACTTGCGATTTATGGAAAGAAAACCGATGCACTTTCTAACCTGAAAACTCGGGATGAAGTAAGCCCAGTGAAACGAGTGCTTCGAAGAGTCCCAAAGAAGTTAGCAGCCCAAAAATTGGCGCCAGCGAAAAAGAGCCAGAGAATAAAAAAGAGGTTAACAACTAAAACGACAGCTAAAAAGAAACGCTAGGCTAAAGCCATGAAACGATCTCCTAGTCAATCTGCTTCATTAGCCACCGAAAAGGCAGAAGCTGAGCAAGCCCAATCGAATAACGGTTCCTCTTTACCGGTTACCAACCGCTCATTGCCAGCGACTCACTCCAGCGGGACAGAACAAACTTCTTTCCCTTCTCCCGTTCAAACCGGGGCTGTTGCGCTAAACCAACCTCAAGCCACTAAACTGGAAGTCATCCGCCCTACCATGCCCAAGGGCGGCGGTGCAATCAAGGGCATGGGCGAAACGTTTCAGCCGAATGAATTTTCCGGCACTGGCGCTTTGTCCATCCCTTTTGCTGTGAGTCCCGGTCGCGGTTTGGCTCCTTCGCTGAGTGTAAATTACAGTTCGGGTTCCGGTAACAGCCCTTTTGGCTTGGGCTTTAGCCTGGCTCTGCCTGAAATCAGTCGACAGACAGCCAAAGGCATTCCCAAATATAACGATTCTGACACTTTTCTTTTTTCTGGAGCTGATTATCTGGTGCCGCACCTTACTCAACCGGATCGAACCAAAACCCTGAATAAAGTTCCCTACACAGTTAAAACCTACCGACCCCGCACGGAAGGCAGTTTTGCTAAAATGGAGCATTGGCAAGCGAAAGAAGATTCTTTTTGGAAAGTGGTGGCGGCCGATAATGTCACCCATATTTTTGGCAAAACTCAAAATGCTCGCATTAGCGACCCGGAAAACCCGAAGCGCATTTTCAAATGGCTCATCGAAGAAACTTACAACGCTCATGGCGACCACGTGATTTACCATTACAAAAGCGAAGACGGTCAAAACATTCCCAATTCGGTTTCTGAACAGAACCGAACTCAAACCGCTCAAAAATATATTGCTAACATTCAATACGGTCCCACCGAACCGATCCCCGGCTCTATCCTACTGAGTCAACAACCTCAACTCGATCCCAACCGATGGCATTTCGAAGTCGTGTTCGACTATGGCCAATACAATATTAAACCCGAAAACCAAAATCCTTACACCCCGGTTCAAACCTGGTCTTCACGACAAGATTCTTTCTCTACTTATGATGCCGGTTTTGAAATCCGCACCCATCGACTCTGCCATAACCTTCTCATGTTCCACCGATTTGAAAAAGAATTTGGCGATAAGCCGATTTTGACCCAGGCCCTCTCCTTCACTTACCAACAATCGCCCGCTTTCACCCAACTCCAGCAAGTCACCCAAACCGGCTACCAATTCCATCGCAACAAACCCTACCAAACCCAAAACCTCCCGCCTTTGGAAGTGGGTTACACTCCCTTTCAACCTCGAGGCCATCGTTACGAAATTTTTTTCCAAGAAAACCATCAAGCTCTGCCCGGTGTCACCCAACCGCAACCTTATCAATTAATCGACCTCTACGGCGAAGGCATTCCCGGCATTCTTTATGGCAACGGCGCCAGCCTATATTATTGGGAAGCCCTTCAGCCGCCCGAGCCTGAAAAAGCAGCCCGATACACTTTACCCAAACCTTTGCCTTCCTTTCCAATCGAACGCCAAACCGAAAGTCCTGTTCACACCCTCACTGACTTTACCGGTGACGGTCAACTCGACCTGTTAGTCACCACGCCCACGCGAGCCGGTTATTACACTCTGCATTCGGATAAAACTTGGAGCTCTTTTCAACCGTTAGAATCTTTCCCCACGGATTATCATCAGCATCGTTCAGTCGATCTAACCGGCGATGGATTAGTCGACCTCATTCGCATCGAACACAATCGAGTGCGCTTTTACCCCGCCCAACGCAGAAAAGGATTCGGTGCCGCTCAATTCGAAGCGCGCGAAGAAACCCTGCCCCTCTCGCGACCGGATAGTCCAAAAGAAACCCTTCGCTTTGCCGACATGGCCGGCACGGGTCATGCCCAACTGGTGCGCATCAACCAAGGCAGTGTCACCTACTGGCCCAGTCTGGGCTATGGAAAATTCGGCAAACCGATTACCATGGAACACGCGCCTCGATTTGAGGCTGACTTTGACACCACGCGACTTTTCCTGGCTGACATCGATGGCAGCGGGACAACTGATTTGATCTATCTTCACGCCGATTCGGTAGAAATCTTTTTTAACCAAAGCGGCAACCGCTTCTCAGACCCCATCCAAATCCCGCTCCCAGAAAAATGGGATCACACCAGCCAAATTCAATTTGCCGACGTTCACGGCAATGGCACCACCTGTTTGGTCTTCAGTAAACCCAATCCCTCCCAACGCCAATGGTATTACGACTTTTGCCAGCGTCAAAAACCTTACCTGCTCAACCTCATCAACAACAATCTGGGCTCTCAAACTAGATTGCATTATGCCAGTTCCACCCAATTTTATCTCCAGGACAAACAAGCGGGTCGCCCCTGGGTTACAAACCTGCCCTTTCCTGTTCAAGTCATTGAAAAAGTCGAATACCTCGATTTCATCTCTAAAACTCGATTGACCAGCTCCTACTCTTATCACCACGGCTATTATGATGGCGAAGAGCGCGAGTTTCGCGGCTTTGGTCGTGTCGATCGACAAGACGCTGAAACTTATGATGAGGCATCAAAACAAACCGCTCAACTCGAAGACAGCACGCAATCTTTCGCACTAAACACTTTCACTGCTCCTTCCTTCACCAAAACTTGGTATCACACTGGCGCTTGGTTTCCCGATAAAACATTGCGCGAGCATTATCAACACGAATTCTTTCAAGGCGATCTTCAAGCCAAACCCTTTCCAACAACCACCATCGATTATGGCCAGGAAACACCCGATCTCGCCACCCAACGCGAAGCCCATCGCGCTTTAGAGGGCGCTGTTCTGCGCACTGAACTTTACGGATTGGATAATTCCTCTTTACGAGACAACCCTTATTCCGTCGCCGAAACCCAGCACCATGTCAAACTCCTACAAAAACGGGCCGCCAACAAATATGCCGTCTTCTTAACACAGCCCCAGGAAACCATTGCCTACGACTACGAACGCAATCCTCAAGACCCTCGCATTGCCCAAGACTTTGTTCTCGAAACCGATTCTTACGGTCACGTCACGCGCGCTTGTCATCTGGTTTACGGACGACGCAAAGCAGGAATCTCAGAACAAACCACTTTAAAAGCGTTCTGTGAAACCGCTGATTATATTAACCAAACCGATGCGCAATGTCATCTGCTTGGTGCGCCTAAACAAAATAAAAGTTACGAACTCAAAGGATTAATCCCGGACCAAGGCAACTATTTCAGTTTCGCAGGACTCAAAACGCAGGTGGAACAACAATTGTCCAAAGCTGAACTGCTCGGTTGGGCGCGGCATTATTATTACGATCCTCGAACCGGTGAAGAACTCGAACTCGGCAAAATCACACCTGAAGCTTTGCTCGCTCGAAGCGAAGCCGTGGAAGCCGATATTAAGGAAACTGAAACCATTTTTGAAAAAATATTCTCAGCAGAAGAACTCGAAAAACTTCTCACCAGCAAAAAATCCGATTGCGGCGGCTATGTTCGTTATCCTACCGATCCGGTTGCGAAAAAGTATTATTGGAACCCAGGGAGTTCTCAAATTTATCATAAAGCAGCTCAATTTTATTTGCCTAAAACTTTTCGCGATCCGTTCGACCATGAAACCCAATACGACTACGATGCTTACCATCTGTTGGTTAAAAAAGTGACTGATCCGGTGGGGAATCAGTCCGAAATTACCCAAATCAATTATCAACTTCTAGCTCCACAACAAATCAAAGACCCCAACGGCAACTGCGCGGAAGTTCGTTTCGATCCGCTTGGCCAAGTCATTGTGACCTCCCATTACGGAAAAGAAGGCGGAAAGCGAGTTGGCTTTAAAGCTTTAGATGACTACAACTTCCCTTCCGACACTACCCTAGAATCTATCCTGAAAAACCCCGAGAAATACCTCCAAGGCGCTGCAAGCTTCTTCTATTATAATCCTTTCTCCTGGATGAAAAACCAAATTCCCGTTCACGCCCTAACGCTCGGCGCAGAACACTATCCCGACGAACCCCAAGCCTCGGAGCGGATTCAGATCAGCCTAGCATATAGTGATGGATTCGGACGAGGCCTCCAAAGCAAAGTTAAAGTTCGCGAACAAAAAACCGAGATCGCCTCTCCCACCCCTTCGTCAGAGAACAGTGAGCGTTGGCTCACTTCCGGCGCCGTGCGCTACAACAACAAAGGCAACCTGATTAAACAATACGAACCCTTCTTTTCCGACACTCCGCACTACAATCCCAACGAACTGTTACAAAAAGTCGGTCTCTCTTCCACTTTCTATTACGATCCGTTAGACCGACACATCTTAACCCAAACACCCAAAACCTTTCTGATTAAAACCTTATTCGGCGAATGGAAAGAGGAAAACTTTATTTCTTCGGCTTGGACCCAACTGCATTACGACGAAAACCAAACCATCAAAGATTCTACTTACTATAAAGAGGTCATGAGCGGCACTCGCAAAGTGCCGAAACACGAAAAAGAAAGTCTCGAAAAAGCCGCTCTGTTTCACAACACCTTTACCAAACAAATTCAGGATAATTTGGGTCGCACTATTCAAGTCGATCAAATTCTTATCGTTTCTGATCCGAAGAAACCTTCGACGATCAGTCACTACGTCGAACTAGACATCACTGGCCAAGAACTCTCCAGTGCTGACCATCGGCTTCACGATCAAAAGAAAAAAAACTTTCAAACCACCTACACCCTCAGCGGTCAAGCCATTAAAACCGTTTCAGCCGATGCCGGCACCCATTGGCGTCTGCAAAATGCAGTGGGCAACCCCCTCTTCAGCCGTGATTCACGAGCCTTTGAAACCCGTCATAACTACGACGCTTTGCATCGGCCGACCACCCTTCACATCAAAGGCGGAGAACCAAAACTCGATCAAATCGTCGAGCACATTCTCTATGGCGACACCGCGCTCCAAACTCCTGAAAAATGGAACGCGCGCGGCAAAGCGATCGCCCACCTGGATCAAGCCGGACTTTCTGTCAGCGCGCATTACACGATCCACGATCAACCCTTAGCTTCGGCCACCGTTCTGAAAAAAGATTACAAACAGGAAGCCAACTGGAACTCAATCGAAGAAGCTGCTCTTAAAGCGTTGGCTCAAGCTATTGAAAAAATCTCCGAGCCTTCACAACTTGACAAACTCAACCTTCCCGACGCTTTAAAAAAACTTTTGGAACCCGAACTCTTTATCAACCAAGCCAGCTACGATGCTTTGGGTCGAGTCAAAACCGCCACCGATCCGGGAGGGAATATCACCAAACCCAGCTATTACTCCACCGGCTGGCTCGAAAAAGTGGAAATCATAAGCAAACGCTCTTCTGAAACCCCCAGCGTCTCCAAAATCACTTACGACGCCAAAGGCCAACGCACCGCCATCCATTACGGCAACGGCACTCAGACCACCTACCGCTACGAACCCGAAACCTTTCGCCTGACCCAACTCAAAACCACGCGTCAAAAAAATCCAACCTCTTCCTCTTCTAAAGAAGAAATGCTTCAAGACATTGGTTACTTCTACGATCCCGTCGGCAATATCACCCATATCACCGACAAAACCAAACCCACCGTTTTTTGTAACGGTCAACAAGTCGATCCCGAATGCGACTACACCTACGACTCGCTTTATCGGCTCATCCAAGCCACCGGTCGCGAACATCCCGGCATGTGGAAAAAAGATCAACGTCAACAAGACGATCAAGACGCCTACAGTTTCGACACCTTGGAAAAAAGCTCGCTTAACGACCAACTCAAACTACAAAACTACACCCAAACCTTCACCTACGACACCGGCGGCAATCTCACCCGCATGCGCCACCAAGCGACCAAAAGCTCCGCTTCCTGGACACGCACCCTCACCCTTGATCCAGACTCCAATCGACTCCAAAAAAGCTCCGTGGGTAACCAAAACACCCCCTACACCTACGACCCCAACGGCAACCAAAAAAATCTGGAAGGCCTTGCCGCTATCGCTTGGAACTACCGCGATAACCTCCAAAACGTCACCCTCATCAAACGAGACAAAAACTCCGACCAAGAATACTATGTCTACAACAGCAGCGGCCAACGCCTCCGCAAAGTGACGGAACGCTATGCCAACAACGGCCAAACGCTTCATCTCAGTGAAACCATTTATTTAGGCGGTTTCGAAATCCATCGTCAAAAAACAAGCAGCAATGGCGCAGAACCCCAAACCACTTCCGAATGGCACCACCTTCGACTCATGGACGATCAAAGTCATGTCGCCACCTGGCGTTACTGGGTCACCGGTGAACTTCACGACGGCGCTAAAAAATTCCAAATCCGTTATCAACTCGAAAACCATCTAGGCTCCAGCGTCCTAGAACTCGACTACGAAGCCCAACTCATCACCTACGAAGAATACTACCCCTACGGCGGAACCGCTCTCTTAGCCGGCACTAGCCAAATCGAAATCAAACACAAACAATATCGCTATTCCGGTAAAGAAAAAGACGCTGCCACCGGCCTCTACTACTACGGCGCTCGCTATTACTGCACTTGGTTAGCTCGCTGGCTTAGCCCTGATCCCGCCGGCACCATCGATGGCCTAAACCTCTACGCCTTTGTCTCAGGTAATCCCGTGACCTACACGGATATTGGAGGGTTGTGTGGAGATAAAAAGGAGGAAAGACCAAAAAGAGGTGTAAAAAGAGTAAATTATAATGAGAAAAAGGGGGACGAAATTCTCAATGAATATCTGAAGAAGAATAATGAATATACAATAGAGGAACTCGAAGAGAATGAAAAAAAGAGGAAAAAATTGCAAGAGGAACAAAAAATAGGCTTAGAAGAACGGATATCTAAACAAAAAATTGACCCGCTCCAAAAGGATATTCGGGCGACTGGAAAAACTATTCTTGAGAAAAACTATAAAAAACTTGATAAGTTAAGTGGTGAAACCATATCAATCAAGAGTGGTAGCGATTGGAGCCTCTTGACCAATGTTGTAACCTCCATGGAAAGTCATGAAAACTTAACTTTTTACGTTGATGTAGGCGGCAACAAATTCACATTCACAAAAGTTCAAGAATCTAATCCTAAAGAAGGAAAGACGAATATCTCATTTCAAGGTGCGGGAAAATATACTCAACTAGCAAAAACTTTGGATGATTCTAAGGTCGGCAAACAGACATTAGCCAAAGCCGTTCGAAAAGTTCTAAAAGGGAAGGTTGATTTACCAAAAGAAATTACGGAAAAATCAGAGTTAAAGGCAGTATATCAATTGGGCACTTTACTCGCAACTTCTGAATTTTTCCGCTCAGTTAGTGGCCCTGTGCTTGGTTATCTTGGACTTAGCTATATAAAGCATGATGAGAAGAAGAAAGCTACCTTTACTGAAGTATTTGGTAACGATGCTCTTTGGCCAGGCACAGGGTCAAGTGGAAATGCTCAAGCATTGAGAGATTTTCAAGCAGGACTTAACATTAAAGGTGTATCAACTTTAGCAAAGGCCTTCGAAAACCATATAAAAAATAAAAACAAATATGAAAATTTTTCTCACGCCTTGAATGAAAAAATTGTAAAAAAGTTCCAATCTTGTAAACGGGGTCAACTGAACGTCAACTGAACGGGGTGAACGGGGTCAACTCTTGATTCTTGACGAAAATTCAAACTCAAATGTTTTTAAACGGCGTTAACTCTCCACTCTCAACATTGACACGAAGATATTGTAAGTGATTAAAAAGAGAAGATGGCACAAGCCATCAGGATAGAAAGATGCGGGTTTCCTTAGGTCCATGCAAACAAGCCAAAGAAAAGTCTTTCGTTTTGATGTCCCCTCCCCTTTAATGGTTAAGTAGATGACTCCTGATCAAAGGAAAGGGTTAAAATGGAAAGAATCATAGACTACTCCAAGAGACTCTTGGTGTTTCTCTTAGAAAAGAAAAGTGAGTTGATTACCCTGTTTTTATTGATTTTGTTTTTGGTAATCACGCTTTCTCATTTGACTTTGATCATCATGAATCGAAATCTGGAGCCGATGTGGATGCTTTTTGGAGTGAGCGCTTCTCTGCTTTTGGTGTTCACCGGTCAAAAGAGTTTTGGGGCGATTTTTCTTCTCATCGTGATGGGAACCTTCATGGCGGACGAGGAATTTTTGCTCGAGGTGACGGCAATTGCCAAAGGCGATGGGCTTTCTACAGTGAGGGAAAGCCGTCAGTTCACCGCTTTGCATTCCGCCTCGGAAGAAGTAAGAGAAAAAACGCTTAGCGCTAAATTGAGTGAGCTACTACAAAAAGAAAAAGACCCCGAAAAAATCATCGCTTCCCTGGAAACTTCTCGCATGGAATTCGAAATGGCTGAGGATCTTCCCGGATTTTCTTTCTCCCAAAAGGAAGCTGTCATGATCCTGGCTCAACACGATGGAGTGGAAGAATCTGACTTTTTAAGGCTGATGGAAGAAAAAGGGATAAAAGCCAACGAAGCGATTGATTCGCTCGAAGTGTTGGCCGCCGCTGAATATCTTCATTTGGATTCCCAAAATCAAAAGAGCATAGCTCTCACAAAAAAGGGAAAGGCGCTAGCTAAGAAACTTGAGAACAAACTGGTCATCAACTAAATCCAAACTCTTCTTAAGACTCATATTGTTACCATTTTAAAAAAAATGTCTAACCCAAACCTAACCCAAAAGATTAAAGCCATTCAAAAACGACTGGGATTACCTGCAGATGGCATTATCGGCCCGATGACTTTAGCAAAAATTGAGGCGGCGCTGGATAAGGTATTGCCTCAGACCGAGCCTGAAAAAAAGGCTCCTACGTCTGCAGCTCTCTTGACTGTTTCTCGGACAGGATTGGAACAAATTGCGCAATTTGAGATATCTTCGGATAGTTATTATCAGCAACACCTGTCCAAACCCACTTGGCCTAAGGGGCAAAGCGGCATTACGATTGGGATTGGTTATGATGTGGGCTATCATACTAAAGCTGAAATTGAAAAAGACTGGGGTGCTCATCTCACGAAGGAAGCGATGAATCAACTTCTTCAAGTTTGTGGGTTAAAAGGAAAAGCCGCAGCCGATCGCCTCGCGTCGGTGCAATCGATTCGGATTCAGCTCAAATCGGCTAAAGAAGTGTTTTATCAATCAACTCTTCCCAAATATGCCGCACTCACGCGTAAAGCTTATCCCGGCGTTGAAACGTTGCCCGCGGACGCTCAAGCCATGTTGCTTTCTCTGGTTTTTAATCGAGGAACCAGCATGACAGGAAGTCATCGGGAGGAAATGAAAACGATTCAAACTTTAATCAAAAAACAGGATCTCAAAGGGATTGCGCTTCAATTACGCTCAATGAAACGGCTTTGGGATAAATCGACTTTGGCTGGATTACATAAACGTCGGGATAAAGAAGCTGATCTCATTGCCAATGCTAGGAACACTTATAGTAACTCCGATTTGGTGCATGTCTAGAGGCGAAGGTTCAATTCTTTTTCATCGTATCCTTCGTTATTTTCTTAAATTAAAACCCAAAAACTGTTTCAACATTTATCAAAAAATCCACTCCCGTATCCAACTCATTTTCAGAGTTGGACACGTTTATGGATTATGGGGTTTCATTGCAAAAACTAGTTATACTTCAGCAGTTGCCTCCACATTAATTTCGCTTTCTGCTAATTCTGTCAAAAGGCGATCTGTTTCTTCTTCCTCTTTTAAAGTTTGTCCTAATAATTCCGCTGCTTTGTCCAAACCCAAATGATTAGCAAAAGTTCGCAAGCAACCGTAAGTGGCGATTTCATAATGTTCCACCTTTTGTGCTCCACAAATAATTCCTGCATCCAGGGTAGCCGGTGACGCTTTTTCAGAAAGCAACTCTTCTCCCTCTTCCAAGATACCTTCCATGGCTTGACACGTTTTGCCCGAAGGCGATTTTCCTATCATTTCAAAAACTGATTCGACTCGTTCCACATGAGTTTTGGTCTGATCCAAGTGTTTTTCAACTGCAGAACGCAAGCGTTGAGAGTGAGCTTTCTTAGCAATTTTAGGCAACGCTTTGACCAATTGTTTTTCTGCATGATAAACATCTTTTAACTCATTGACGAATAGATCATGGAGATTTTCAAGCTTCATAAGATTCCTTTCGCGTAGTTAAGTTTCATTTTCATATTGTATTCTAATTTTAAGCTATGAACTTTCCTTGCGGCGTCAAATCTGCCTCGGGAAAATACAAAAATTAAAAGCGTAAAGAACCAACTACCGTTTCCAGAGCACCCACCGTTTTACAACGCGAAGCAGCATCTTTTAAATTTTGAAGCGCTGCGGGAATATAAGTTAAAAATTCCGTTTTTCCTTTTACCTTGCCTAAAAACCCGTAAGCGCCCAGAGCTTGCAATAAACGTTGCACAGAAGCTTCATAAAAACGTTTTTGAAAGATCTCCCATGAAATTTGCGAATCTAAATTAAAATAATAGCGCAATAACTCCAATCGCTGCCCCTCGGTAAATGAGACGTAAGGATCGTAAAGCAACGAACCCAGATCATAAAAAAAAGTGCCAGAACGCATGCCTTGAAAATCAATTAAAAAAATTTCGTTGTTTTGCACAATCACATTTTGCGACTGAAAATCGCGATGCACTAAAGCAATCTTTTCCTCCAACAAACCTTGGGCTAAATTTTCCAATTCCTTTTTCAACTCCTCTTTATTTTTTTCATTCAAAGTAAGACCACAAAAATTGCTTAAAAAATTTTCAAAAAAATAGTTGCGTTCCCATTCATATAACGAAGCATCAAATCCTGGCATGAGTGTTAACTGGGCGTCTTGAACTTGATTCCATCCTATATCGTGCAATTTTTTAATCGCTCGCAAAACTTTTTGGTAAAATCGGCTTCGTTGCTCCCATGGCAAACCTGTTAAAGAACAAAGATCAACCGCCCCCAGATCTTCCATCCCGATTACCTGTTGTTCCTTATCGTGAAATCGAATATGTGGAACAGGCAATCCCCATTTCTCTAAAAATTGACCAATTGCTACATAATAGCTGTTTTCGATTCGCTCATCGGTATAATGCATCACAATCCAATTTCCTTTCCCTTCTGGTAAACTCACCCGATAAAATGTGCGACCCGATCCTCCTTTTAAAATAGGCACAAAATCTAACGCAACTTGAGAAGACAAATCAAACTGCTCGCGAATTAATTGAGTCAAAGCTTCCATATTTTTTTTCTGACTCATAATCGATTAAAAATTTCTCGCAAATCAATTTCTGGCCGTTTGATCAAAAAACTTTGCAAACCCACAGCTTCGGCTCCGGCTTGATCTTCCTGCGCATGATCTCCCACATGTAGAGCCTCCTGCGCTTCCACGCCAAATGCACGCAAAGCGTAATGAAAAATCTGAGGGTGAGGTTTATCAGCCCCCACACGACTTGAAACAATAATACGCTCCATACGATGAGACAAATTCCAACCATCTAAAATATGAAAAAGTCGGGAATCAAAATTAGAAATCACACCCAAACGCAATCCTTGCCGTTGCAAGGTTTCCAATACCGTTTCCACTTCCAGAAAAGGTTTCCAGCTAAGAGGTCGCGCAAAATAACGATAAGCCTCTTCAAAAAAAATTTCTCGATCCCAGTTTATCGACATCGTTTCCAACATCCGAAATACCAAATCGCGCCACCACCCCTTATCATCATCTTCGCGCGCTTCTGCGATCGGAACACGTTCCGGCATCGCTCGCCATGCATTCAAAAAATTTTCTTCAAACGTTTCTTCAGAAATTCTATCCCCTTTTTTACTTAAACGTTCCGCAATACGAGCATAACTACATCCCACCGATTCTGCTAATTGAATCAAAGTGCTGGCAGCATCAAAAAAAATAACACGAACCTTTTTCACCAACCCCTCTCTTTCATAGCGTGATAAGTTTGCAAACTTCCCACATCACACCATCGTCCTTGATCGCATATCACACCAGCCGGCCCTTTCCCTTCCTCGATCATCATTTCAAAAGCTGGAATCACCGATTTTTTTTCACCCGTTTTCAAACGATCCAAAAAACGAGGCGCAATCAAATAAATCCCCGTGAACAAACACCATTGAACAATAGGTTTACCTTTAGCCGCTCGAATTGCAGCCACACGTCCCAATGCATCGAGCCCAATATGTTGCGGATAATCTTTCGAACGCAGCGCTAAGGTCACTTCTTCTTGATGAGAAAAATGATAATCCAATAAAGATCTCAAATCAAAATCGGCCAAAATATCCCCATTATAAACCAATAACGTCTCATTCTGGAGATAAGGGACAATATTTTTAATGCCACCCCCAGTCTCCAAAAGTATCGGTTCATGGACGAAAACAAGTGGAATGCCGTTCCATTGGTTATCGGGAAAAATTTCTTGATACTTCTCTGCGCAATGGTGGGTATTCACAATAATTCGTTCGATGCCTAATTGTTTTAAATGATCAAATGCATAAGTCACGATAGGTCTGCCACCCATCGGCAAAAGCGGCTTCGGACACTGCTCGGTTAAAGGTCGCAAACGAGTGCCTAACCCAGCGCCCAATACAAAAGCTGTTTTAACTTTTTCTTGCATAAAGAAAATTTTGCCAGAACTTATTTACTCTGATAGCAATCTTTTATGCTCGATCAACTTTCGAATCAACTCCAGTCTCTTTTCAAAAAATTAAGAGGCCACGGCAAACTTAGCGAGGCTAACGTCACCGATGCCTGTCGCGAATTGCGCATGGCCTTGTTGGAAGCAGACGTCAATTTTCAGGTCGCTAAAGAACTGATTGAAAAAATCAAACAACGCGCTCTAGGCGCGGAAGTTTTGGCAAGTGTGACCCCTGGCCAGCAAATGATTAAAATTTTTCATGATGAGCTCGTCCAATTTTTAGGCGAAACCCAACCTCTAGCAAACGGTTCTCCTCTAAAAATCATGCTCTGCGGTTTACAAGGAAGCGGAAAAACTACCACTGCGGGGAAATTAGCCCTCTGGTTTAAAAAACAGGGAAAACAACCTTTACTTGTCGCTGCCGATTTGCAACGACCGGCTGCTATCACCCAACTAGAAAGCCTTGGTAAACAGCTCGACCTTCCCGTATTTAGTCAGCACGGTGCCACGCACACCTTAGCTGTCGTGCAAGAAGCCCTAGCATCAGCCGCAACGCAATTGCGCAATGTTGTTATTATTGATACTGCAGGCCGTCTCGATCTGGATGAACCCCTACTGGAAGAATTACAGCAATTACATCACCATATCAAACCGCAAGAAACTTTTTTTGTGGCAGACGCGGCATTGGGACAAAAATCGGTAGAAATTGTTAATCGCTTCAAAACGCGCGTGCCGCTTAGCGGGATTATTCTAACCCGACTCGATAGCGATGCCCGCGGTGGCGCCGCCATTTCAATACGCCATGTAACAGGGTTACCTTTACAATTTCTTGGCACAGGCGAAAAAATGGATCAATTGGAAAGATTAGATGCCAATCGCTTAACCTCTCGTATTTTGGGAATGGGCGACATCGTAGGTTTGGTTGAAAAAGCGCAAGAAACTTTCGATTTAGAAAATGCCGCGAAATTAGAAGAAAAATTGCGCAAACAAACCTTTGATTTGCATGATTTTCTTTCCCAACTTCAACAAATGAAAAAATTAGGCCCTCTAGAGAATTTGCTTGGCATGTTGCCTGGTATCCCTAAGGTTCCTGAAACCGGTCAGGCCGAGAAACGACTCAAGCGCACCGAAGCGATCCTGCTAAGCATGACAGCTCAAGAACGCGCTAAGCCAGATTTGATCAACGCTAAGAGGCGTCAACGTATTGCCCGGGGGAGCGGAACAACCGTAACCGAAGTTAATGAACTGCTGTTACAATTCCAATCCATGAAAAAATTGTTGAAAAATAAAGGTCGTATGCGACATTTACTTTCTAAACTAGGAGTTAGTTGATAAAAATATTATGGCTACAGTAATTCGATTACGTCGAGAAGGGACAAAAAATAGACCCTATTATCGTGTCGTGGCAGCAGATAAACGCAGCCCACGCGATGGCAAATTTCTTGAACTTTTAGGCACTTACAATCCCATTCAAAAACAAGACAACGCTAAATTAAATTTAGAGCGCATTGAATTTTGGATAGCGAAAGGCGCCAAACCTACAGACACGGTCCAAAGTTTAATAAAAAAAACGAAAAAAGCGGCGGCATAATTTATGAACGAGCTGATTGAATACATTGTAAAAAAGCTCGCGAAATATCCGGAAACGTTTCAACTTCGTTGCCAAGAAAGTGATAGAAACATAGATTTTTTCCTAACCCTACACCCTGACGATGTAGGAAGAGTGATTGGACGACAAGGTCGCACCATTGGTGCCATTCGCACTCTACTCAATATTACTGCCAACAAACGCGGTAAAAAAGCTACTTTAGAAATCGAAAATCCTTCCTCACCGACTACCCATTAAATTTTTTTTAGTGTATCTTGATTTAAGCTAGAAAGCAAACATATGAGTCGTATCCTTCGTAACCTTACCTATCTCACCCTCTGTTTTTTCATGATTGGCTGCGCCAGCACCTCAGGGAAAAGCGGACGCAAAAAGCAATCGTCTCGCGATGAAATTGTTTTAATTCGTCCTGATGGCACTCGCTTTTCGATTCCCGATCAAGAAAATCCCCCCTCTGCCGATCTTATTGCTTTGCCTTACGAATGGCATCCTGAAATTTCCCTCACAGGCACAGTCATGCTGGAAATCGTTCTCAATGAACAACGCGTTTATATTTATCGTGGCGGGAAACAAATTGGCTACACACAAATTAGCACGGGTCGCGAAGGTTATAATACGCCAGTTGGCAACTACACCATTTTACAAAAAAAACGTGAATATTATTCGAACCAATATGGCTCTTTTGTTGATAACGTGACTGGAAAGGTTGTCGATAACAACGCTGAAATCGGTCAAAGAGCGCCTGCTGGCGCCCATTATGAACCCGCCCCCATGCCTTATTTTCAACGTTTAACCTGGGGCGGTGTTGGATTGCACGAAGGTTTCTTACCAGGTTATCCGGCTTCACACGGATGCATTCGCGTTCATCGCGATATGGCACATCACCTCTTTGAAGTCACACAAGTCGGCACACCTGTGGTCGTCACGCCTTCGCGACAAAATTTTTTGGCTAACACCACGCACTAGACTAGGCTATAACAACTTAACCTTTTTCAATCATCGCATAAGCCGAATGATTATGAATACTCTCCATGTTTTCCGCTTCTACGCGATACCAAGCAATTTGCGAATGAGCATTTAATTTCACTGCTATATTTCTCACCAAATCTTCAACAAAAACAGGATTGTCGTAAGCTTTTTCCGTCACATATTTTTCGTCAGGACGCTTAAGCAAAGAATAAAGCTCCGCACTCGCGCTTTCCTCTACCAAAGCAATCAAATCTTCAATCCATACCGGTTTTTCATGAAAACGCACCGATAGCGTAACATAACCTCGTTGATTATGCGCTCCACGCGCGCTAATCGCCTTGCTACACGGACACAACGTTGTCACAGGAACAATTACTGTGCAGATAAAATCAATTTCATCTCCATGAATCGTCGCGAAAAACTTAATTTGATAATCCATCAACCCCATTGCTTGGCTTACTGGCGCTAACTTTTCCAAAAAATAAGGAAACTCCATCTCAATATGCGCCGTCTCAGCTTCTAACTTGCGTTGAAGCTCCTGTAGCATCTCCGTAATATTTTCCACATGAATCTCGCGCCCATGCGCATTGAGCACTTCCACAAAACGACTCATATGCGTGCCTTTAAAATGATGCGGCAAATCTGCCGAAAGATTAAATATCGCCACTGTGTCTTGCACCTGATGCGCACGATCCCGAACGCGAATAGGATGTTTTAAACCTTTAACACCCACTTTATCAATTCGCAACTTACGATCGTCGGCTTCATTTTGTTTATCCAACAAACGCTCAATTTTCGGATTACGCCTCTCCATAAAATAAGGTTATAAAAAAAATGCCAAAGCGCAAAAGAATTTGTCGCTTCCAAACGCCTTTACCCTTTTCATTTCTCTCATTTTCTTACAAACTCCACCCCATGTTTAAGTTATTTTTTTCGATATTATTCCTGAATATCTGCCTAATTTCATTAACTGCTGAAACCCGTATTGCCTTCATTGATTTCAAACAAGTCACAGAACAATATCGATTATTTAAAACTACAGCAGATGAATTAAAAACAGCCGAAACCACTCTTAAAAAAGACCTGCAAACTAAATGGGAAGCCTTTGAACAACTTGTGAGTGAAGCAGTAACTCTACAACGAACCATGAATCACACCAAAATACCCACAGCTGAACAGTTCAAAAAAATGAGGGAGTTAGAAAAGAAAATTGAAAGCGAAAAAAAAGTCCTGCGCACTTACAAAGCAGACCAAGAAAATAAGTTTCGCACAACCTACTCTACGCAAACTGAAAAAATTTTGAAACAAATCCGACAAGTCACAGCCCAACTCGCCAAAGAAAAAGGCTATGACCTCGTCATCAACAAATCTGACCTCACCACCCACGCCACCTCTCTCGTTCCCTATATCAACACAGGCGAAGATTTAACCCAAGCTTTGGTCCAAAAATTAAATCAAGAAAACCCTTAATGCCATTTACTCCGCAAGCACGTGGGTTAATTTCCAACCTTTATTACGCTCCCATTACACTCACCGAAATTTTTCGATGATGCGATTGGCGTCGATGTTCAAAAAGAAAAATCCCCTGCCATGTTCCCAACGTTAATCTACCTTCATGAACTGGGATTGTTTCCGAAGTTCGCGTCAGCACCATGCGCAAATGACTGGGCATATCATCAGCTCCTTCCATCGTATGCACATAATCAGACATTTTTTCAGGCACTAATCGATCAAAAAAATTTTCTAAATCCAAACGAGCGGTATGATCCGCATTTTCAAAAATAATCAAACTAGCGCTCGTGTGCTGAAGAAAAACCGTAACGATTCCCTGTTGAATAGAACTTTCTACCACCACTTTCTCAATCGCATCGGTAATTTCATAAGTCCCCTTACCTCGAGTGCTAAAGGTTAACTCCTTAAAAAAAGTTTTCATGATTCATTCAACGGTAAACTTCTCGCCTATGTCCAATCTTAAAGATAAAAATTTCTCTCAAATCATAATTAATCTCATACAAAATACGGTAATTTCCATGGCGGATACGATACCAATTTTCTGACCCGGATAGTTTTTTCGATTCCACTAATAAAAAATTTTGAGATAATTTTTTAATTTTTTCTACAATTTTTTGACAATCTTTTTTAGGCAACGATGCCAATTCTTTTTCAGCTGATCGTTTAAAAGTTATTTTATAACTTTCCATTCGCCTTTAATTTCTTCAACACCTTTTCAAAAGAAATATTAGATTCATTTTTACGTTGGTGAAAAGCCGCTAAGTCAATAGCATCCTCTTTTAATTCGTGCTGAATTGCTTCATTTACTAAATTAGAAAAAGTTGTTTCCCTTTCGATAGCTTTCAAACGCAAGGCTCGATGAAGGTGGGGTTCAAAATAAACAGTGGCACGCTTCGTCAACGTTTTCATATTCAAAAAATAACATTAAAACGCTAAAACGTCAAAATGTTAAATTATCCGATTCGCTCAAT
Source organism: Verrucomicrobiia bacterium (assembly GCA_019694135.1). NCBI lineage: Bacteria > Pseudomonadati > Verrucomicrobiota > Verrucomicrobiia > Verrucomicrobiia bacterium. Next base: position 191,414 of record JAIBCM010000003.1, read on the forward strand.
CCGAGCTCCCAATTTTTTTAAGCGCTCATCAATGCGCGTAAATCCACGATCAATTTGAGCAATATTTTGAATTTCCGATTCCCCTTCCGCGCATAATGAAGCAATCAAAAGCGCCATGCCTGCGCGAATATCCGGGCTGCTCATTTTATCCCCTTTCAAACGTTCCGGCCCAATCACAACCGCGCGATGCGGATCGCATAAAACAATGCGCGCGCCCATTCCAATCAAACGATCAGTAAAAAATAAACGCGATTCAAACATTTTTTCATGAATCATAATCGTCCCACGACATTGCGTGGCCGTTACCAAAGCCACAGAAGTCATATCGGCGGGAAATCCCGGCCAAGGCGCATCATCAATAGTAGGAATGGCTCCTCCCAAATCACTCACGATTTTCAAAGCCTGCTTAGCTGGCACGCGCAAAGCAGTTCCTTCGGCTACCGTTTCAATTCCCAAACGCGCAAAGACCAAACGAATCATGCGTAAATTAGGAATATCCGCATCTTCAATTAAAATTTCTCCACCAGTTAAAGCGGCCAATGAAATAAAACTTCCCACCTCCAAATAATCCGGTCCAATACAATGCGACGTCCCATGCAACCCTTCCACACCGCGAATTTTTAAAATATTCGAACCGACACCTTCAATCTGAGCTCCCATTTTTACCAGCAAATGACACAGCCCTTGAACATGCGGTTCACTTGCCGCATTGCGAAGAATGGTTTCACCTTTCGCCAGAACTGCCGCGCAAATGGCATTTTCCGTCGCAGTCACCGAAGCTTCATCCAACAAAATGTCAGCGCCCGTTAATTGATCCGCTATTAACTCAAATCCTTCCGAACACGGCTTCACTTTTACACCCAAAGCTACCAAGGCCAACAAATGCGTGTCTAAACGACGACGCCCAATCCGATCACCCCCTGGTTTAGGCAAAATCACCCGCTTTCGACGCGCCACCAAGGGTCCTGCTAAAGTAATAGAGGCACGCAATTTTTCAGAAAGATGCTTAGGAATATCTTCTTGCGACAGTTGAGCTGCTTGAACCTGGAGCGTGCTCGGATTATCCGCCGAAATTTGAGTAATATTCACCCCCAGATAACGCAAAATTTCTTGCATCACCTCAACATCTGCAATTTCTGGCACATTTTCTAAAGTTACCGATTCTTGCGTCAAACAACATGCCGCTAACAAAGGCAACGCCTCATTTTTATTACCTTGCGGACGAATCACTCCCGAGAGCGGCACGCCTCCCTGCACTCGAAACATCTCGCGGCTAAAGAAAGATTCCATGCCGCAGAAATATCAGCCTTTCACAAAACCACAAGCGCGACGTGAAAAATTTAGCACTATCACTGAGCTAATAATATACTATTCCACAATAAAAACTCGTCCCGACTCATCGCGCACACGAGCACCCGGCTCAACATTACCCACATAATACCGTTTCCCGTTATACGGATTAATCACATAATTCGGATCACCAGCCAAACGTTTTACTACTCGCTCCTGCTGACCGCCCACAATAAAATAACGACCTTGCGGATCGCGCATGCGCGTGCCCGCTGCCACATCACCCACAAATAACAACGACCCATCAAATGGACTAATGACATAATCAGCATTTTTCGAACTACGTTCCGCAACCGGATAAGCCGTGCTACGCGACGTGCTTTCGTTGATTGCCACACCCGCCAATGCTCCTGCTGCCGCGCCTGCTAAAGCGCCGATCCCCGCTGCCGTGGCATCACCGCCGGCTAAACCTCCAATAGCTGCACCCGTTCCCGCGCCAATCACAGTGCCCCCAACTACCGTTCCCGTGCCTGGTTGCGGTTCAGAAGCGCATCCGACCAATAAACCCGCTAAAGTTAATGAAGCGACTGTAGAATATAAATTTTTCATAATATTTGCCTTTAATATCAATTCGACGTCATGAGAAATAAACTACTTCAAATCATTTAGCGATCAAATTTAGCCCGTAGGATAAGTCTCCCTGCTTGTATTCTTAATTAGTAATTTTTGCAGGGCAAGTACTCCGCTTGCCAAAAATTTCATCTTAAAGCCCCGAAGGAACATCAATAAAACTCCAACGCAAGCGAAAACGTTGACCTACATGATTCGCTAGCGCTTTCACCCCGAAAGTTTCCGTAGCGTAATGCCCACCATAAATTAAATTAATCTTAAGTTCATGCGCAGCCCCAAACGTCCAATGACTACCCTCGCCCGTGACAAACGTATCAATACCACTTTTTGCAACATCATAAATCCGATTCCCAGCTCCACCTGTAATAACTCCCAAACGACGAACCACACGCGGACCTGCCGCAATTAATTTCGGCTCACCTCCCAACACTCTACCCAACCGCCGACACAACTCCTTCCGATCGCAACACGTGGTAATCAATCGTCCAATCGAAGTGCCTTTTTCTTCAAAAGCCGGTTTACCCGAAGCTAATTTTAGCGCCTTCGACAACAAAACATTATTACCTAACTTGGGATGCGCATCTAACGGCAAATGCGAACTATAAATCGCAAGATTCGCATCCATCGCCGCTTTAAAAAGCCCATAGCGAGCGCCCACCATCAACACCTCTTCATTCCAAAATAACCCATGATGCACCAACAAAAGATCAGCCCGCGCCTCAATCGCTTTCGCTACCGTTAACCCGTTCGCATCTACCGCCGCCATCACTTGACTAACCCGCCCGTTATTAGCCAATTGCAACCCATTTTTCGCACCCGAATAATCAGCAATATGAGCATGTTGCAAATAGTTGTTCAAATAGTTCGTAATTTTTGATAAAGCCATCATAAAGTTTACTTCTGAAAAACCATACCACACCAACCTTCTTTTTGAAAAATTTCTTTTGCTGTTAAAAAAGAAAAGGCTTTTTGAACTTCCGCCCTTTGATAACTGCGAATGCCGGATAAAATAAGGAAGCCATCTTTTTTAATCCAGTTTGCGATTTTTTTCGATCGATGAATTAATATTTCGCTAAAAAGATTAGCCACGACACCGTCAACTTTCTGCTTAGGTTGAAAATGTTCGATTTTTTTCACATTCCACGAGATATTAACCCGATTGCGTTGCGCATTTTGTTTGGCAACGCGAATGGCGACGGGATCACTATCAAAGGCTTGAACTTTTTTACAACCAAGTTGAGCTGCGGCAATCGCTAAAATACCGCTACCTGTTCCTGCATCAACAAGTGAAGCAAAGGGATAACATTTTATCATTTCACGCAAACACAAAAAAGTGGTCGCATGAGCACCTGTGCCAAAGGCGGCTTCGGCTGGAATCCACAAGATTTTTCGCTTCGGATAACGGCGTTGAAAGAAATCGCGTTGCTTTTCACTGGCAACAACTAGTAATTGATTTTCTATTTTTATCGGATAATGAGCGGCTCGTTGCCATTTTGCCCATTGTTTGGAATCGAAGAATAAAACGCGTCCACCCAAATTTTTCTGTAAAATTTTGCCCTCTGTTTCATTTTTCAAATAAATTTCTAGTGCTCCAGTTTTTCTATGCGGTTCTTGAGTCAAAACCACTCGATCTCCAAAAATTTTTTCTAAAAAAGGAATCCAACTTTCTGCAAATTGACTGCGTTTCCGCCAAAGATAACCTTGTTGTAAGTTTCTCAAAAAATATTAAGGCGTATCATTCAAAATGGAGTCTAGCTCGCGAAAGTGCTTATCCTCCAATTTAACTTCGCTTCGTTGTGCAGATTTCAAAGTGACTGGAACCAATGCCCAATACAGTTTATCCTCTTTTTTGGCTCGAGCCCAAATTTGATAATCACCGGGTCTAGCCTCTTTTTCTAAATGATCAAAATAAACTTTGTCTTGATTGCGATTTCCTGTGGCAACACGAAACTTTTCCGGTAGTGCTTTGAGCTCTTTTCTATATTTTACTTCTAAGGAGGCCACATTCGCTTCGGGAGTTATCGATTTTTCCTCTTCCTTTATCGGTTTTTCCGTATCAGCTAAAGAAGCCTCTTCTTTCGCAATTTCTTCATTCAATTTGCCCAAACGTTGCTGCAAATCAGCCACAGCAGTTTCCGCTTCAAATTGCGCATCAAACGCTTTTCCTTTCACCTCTAAATTTTTAGAATCCAGTTCACTAACAAAATCGCGCCACTCTTTTAATTTGCTTTCTGCCCAAGCCAATTCTCGGGTTTTATCCACACTGCCACGACTCGCACGATAAAGACCTAGACGAAACGCGCTAACATAAACATCGGGCGCTTCCACATCAAATTTCTCTGGCCAATCTATTTTTAATTCCTTGGCTCTTTTTGCAATGGACGATTTAAAGTTTTTTAACTTTGAATCGTAATCATTTTCCTGGCTATCATTAGCTTCATCCCAGATTTGGTTCACTTTTTTCCTGCGTTTATTTAAAATTTCCTGGATCTGCTCTCGCAATGTGTCGCGTTGCTCTTTCAACTGGCTTACTTTTTTTTCCAAAGCTTGCAATCGTCCCTGGATTAAATCTGCCTCTTTTTCCAATAATTCATCCGATTTTTTAGCGTTGTCTTTCACACCATTTTTCTCTTTTTCATAACGCTCTTGAATCAATTGAATCTCAGAAACCAAAGGACGCACTAAATACACCGTGCCATCTATTGCAAAGCTTGGCGTGGCTAAATCGCAAACTAAAGTCATTTCTCCTTTTGGTTTCAAGAACCAAAAAGCAATACTGATTCCGACCAGAATCAATAACAACAAACCAATAATAAAAGTGCGTCCTGCCCCGCGTTGAGATATTTTGTCATTCATAAAACCATCAGCTCCTTAGCACGCCCGCTCCAGAACAAAAAGCTCCTTTTTTTTGTTTTCACGGCTTTTTAGCTTTAAAACCATTTGTAGACCACGTTTTTTATCTTTTTGGCTAACCCAAAAATCGCACTTCCCCCGATTCAAGGCGTTTTCTATAGCTTGGGATGAAGTAAAAATTTCATAGCGACAAGAGCCCCCAAAAAATTCGCGCGCTACGGGATAAGCATTTTTCTCTTCCTGCGCCAATAAACCTATTGCCAACGGTTTTTGAATCGAACGGCAAGAGGACAAAATTTCGCGATAAATAGCCAGCAACGACTTTTCCGGAAAATGAGCAGATTTTTTTTTCAGCAATTGCTGCAATAAAATTTTTTCTCGGTGAGGATCAAAAATGGATTGTCCCATTTTCCGTTTCGCCTGACCGATGGCGCGCGCCAATTGAAGCCGTTTATTGAGTAACTTCAAGAGGTTTTGATCGATCTTGTCGATCTGTTGCCTCAACTGTTTCAGATTCATCTTGAGATTTTGTTTCTATATTTTCTTCTTTCGATTCTTCCGCATTTTCTTCAGGAATTTCTTGCTTCACTTTTTCCATTAACACTCGTCCTAATTCCGCGGCATTAGGCAATTCTGCGATATCGCGAAAGCCAAAAAATTCTAAGAAGAAAGGTGTTGTCTGGTAAATTAAAGGTCGCCCTGGCGTTTCAGCTTTGCCAGCAATTGCAATCAAGCCGCGCTCCATCAATTTGGCTAACATCGCATCGCATGCTACACCACGAACCCCTTCTACTTCAGCGCGAGAAATCGGTTGGCGATAAGCAATAATTGCCAAAGTTTCCAAAGCGGCCAAACTCAAACGCGTTCCAACATTCGGCGCGCGCAATTGGCGCAACCAAAGCCCATATTCCGGCTTAGAAATAAAACGGTAACCCTCCGCCACCTCTTCCAACAGAAATCCCCGCTCTGATTGCTGCAAGTCTTGCTGCAATTTTTGTAAAATCTCGATTATTTCATTTTCTTTAATCCCGCTAAACGCTTTAGCCGTTTCAGCTCCTTCCAATTGAGCGGTTTCTTTCAAAAGTTTAACGATATCTCGAACCGATAGAGGTTCGGTTGCGGCAAATAACAAGGCTTCAATTAAAGAGGATAATATCATAACACACGACTTAAGATAATTTCACCAAACACTTCGCTTTGCTGCAATTGCAATTGTTTGATTTTTGCCAATTCCAAAATTGCCAAGAAAGTTACCACCACTTCAGGGCGTGACATAGTTTCTTGAAATAATTCGCTAAATAAAATGTTTTCTCGCATCCGAAGCTGCTGAGTAATAAGCTCAATTTTTTCTGCAACCGTAAAACGATCCGCCTCAATAAACTCGGTTCTTTCTCGTTGCGCAATACGATCCAGCACCCGCTGCAAAGCGGTTAATAAATCAAAAGCGGTCACCTCGCCTAAGCGCATGGGTGAAACATCAGAATCCGTGAAAGATTCCGAATCACCGCGTGCAAACATCATTTCTCGAACTGCACCCAAATCGCCTAATTGTTCGGCCGCTTCTTTAAATTTCTTGTATTCAACCAACTGACGCACCAACTCCCAACGCGGATCCTCCTCTTCTACCTCCTCCTCCGGTAACTGTTGGTCTACTGGCAAAAGCATACGACTTTTAATATAAAGCAGTGTAGCGGCCATCACCAAATATTCGCCAGCGATCTCCAGATTCATGCCTTCCATAGCACGAAGATACTCCAAATATTCACGCGTAATTTTTTCAATCGGAATATCGTAAATATCGAGCTCATCGCGTTTAATGAGATACAAAAGCAGATCCAACGGCCCTTCAAAAACTGGCAATTTCACTTGCCATAACTCTTTTTGTTCTAAACTCAACATAATCCAACAGCTTTTCGAATTTTTCTTAGCATAGGTTGAGCGACGTGACGCGCTTTTTCAGCACCCTCTTGCAAAATTTTTTCCACTTTTTGAGGATCGGTTAATAGATCTGTTCGTTTTTCTCGATAAGACGCTAGCGAATTCCATAATGCTTCGAATAATTGCTTTTTATATTCGCCATAGCCCACCCCACCTTTTTGAAACGATTCTTTCATGGTATCAATCTCAGTTTGAGAAGCAACTAAAGCATAAAGTTGTAAAATAATAGAATCTTCAATGGGTTTAGGTTGCTCCATGGGCGTGGAATCAGTTTTAATACCCATCACCTTTTTTCGGAAAATTTTTTCTTCATCAGAAAGAAAAATACCGTTGTTATAAGATTTTGACATTTTTTGGCCATCCACTCCCAACACCGTGGCCACTTCAGATTGGATTCTGGGCTCTGGCAATTTAAACGTGACACCAAACCGCTCATTAAATTTAATCGCAATATCGCGAGCAACCTCGACATGTTGTTTTTGATCTTTGCCTACGGGAACCACATCCGAATCATAAATTAAAATATCCGCCGCCATCAAAACTGGATAAGCAAAAAGACCATGGCTCGGTTGAATGCCACGCGCCAATTTATCTTTATAAGAATGGCAGCGCTCCAATAACCCCATCGGTGTGAGTGTGGATAAAATCCAAGCCAACTCAGTGACCTCCGGCACATCGCTTTGACGAAATAACACTGCTTTTTCCGGATCCAATCCCGCAGCCAAAAAATCCAGTGCAACTTCAAATGTCTGGTTCTTCAGCGCTTTGGCCTCAAACACCGTGGTTAACGCGTGATAATTCGCAATAAAATAAAACGCTTCCCCTTGATTCTGCAGTTCAATAGCAGGCCGCATCATGCCAAAATAATTACCCAAATGCAAACGCCCCGAAGGCTGAATTCCAGATAAAATTCTCACAATGATTCTATTGATTTTACTATTGCCTCACCCATTTCTCGGGTCGAAACTTTTTGCGCGCCAGAGCTATAAATATCGGCTGTTCGCAAACCTTTTTCAATCACTTGTTTTACTGCGGTTTCAATCGCTCGCGCAGCTTCTTCTTGTCGTCCGGAAAAACGGAGCAACAAAGCCGCTGATAAAATTTGTGCGATGGGATTTGCAATCCCTTTCCCCGCAATGTCCGGCGCCGTTCCTCCACTGGGTTCATACAAACCAAATGTGCCTTCTGCCAAAGAAGCACTCGGCAACATTCCTAAAGAACCAGTTACTGCTGCCACTTCATCGCTAATGATATCTCCAAACATATTTTCGCAAAGCATGACATCATATTGCTCAGGATTTTTCACCACCTGCATTGCCGCATTATCGACATAAACAAAATCCAGTGCTATATCGGGATATTGAGGTGCAATCTCTTTCACCACACGTCGCCAAAGTTGGCTGCATTCCAAAACGTTGGCTTTATCAACCAAAGTAACTTTTTTACGGCGTTTTTGCGCGGCTTGGAAAGCGATATGGGTCACACGCTCAATTTCGTGCGTTTCATAAATCATCGTGTCAATAGCACGTTCGCCCTTTTCTGTTTTTGTGGTTTCCTTAGGTTTTCCAAAATAAAGTCCACCCGTTAACTCCCGCACGACCAAAATATCAAATCCATTCGGAATCAACTCCGTTTTTACGGGCGAGGCATGCACTAAAGCGGGGTAACAAATCGCAGGTCGCAAATTAGCATAAAGCCCAAAAAGTTTTCGCAAGGGCAATAGAGCCGCGCGTTCGGGCTGTTGAGCAGGCGGCAACGATTCCCATTTCGGACCACCTACAGAGCCAAAAAGAATCGCATCCGATTCACGACAAAGCTTAACGGTTTCCTCCGGCAAAGCCGTGCCATGCCGATCAATTGCTATACCACCCACATCCGCTTCATTAAGTTCGAACGAAAATTTAAACTTTTTCTCAATCGCGCGCAAAACCCGAACCGCTTCCGTCATAACCTCCGGACCAATGCCATCACCAGCCAAAACCGCTAATTTCATTTTGATAGCCATAAGCATTTATTGACTAGCGTCTTTTCTATAAAGCGCCAGTGAGAAAATTTATTACAAATTATTTACAATCTCCCATTTGACGAAATGCAATTCTTAACGTTTATTCCTTAAAAAGGTTATGGCTATGGCAAAATACGGCGAAAGCTCTCAAGTTTCAGAAGCAGAATCGAAAGCAAAACTAGATGCACTGCTCGCCGGAGCCTTTTGTTCAGATCAGTCGGGATCAACACTTCAATTTCTTGATGTTAATCATGACCCCATCGATCAAATTAACATCACCAATCCATTTCCCATTTTCGATAAAAATCGTGATGGTCGTATTTCCCAAAAAGAACTCAATAATCCGAACCTTGATATTAATACTTTCAATGCTCACTCCGGTTTTTATATTCAATACAAAAACCCTGACCTTGTTGGCAAGGGCGAAATCCAAGTCGATCTCCAAACTTATAATCCTACCAATTCTAACAGCAAAAACAGCGAGACAAACAAAGTAACTTTATATGAAGTGAAACCCGGTGTTTTTGTTTCTAATTATAAAGTGTTATTTTCCACTCCCAATCACGACCAGCGCTTGACCAAAAATCATCTTGATAATTCGCCCAATGATCAGTCATATTTAGGAGAACTAGGCAGCCAAATTTCTGTTTCTTATCAAAATGAAAAAACAGGTAAAATAACTACTGCTAACGCCTCTGTTCCAATAAAAAATCAATCGAGAATTCAACCCGTTGTTTTTAGAAAAGAAAACGGAGAACCTACCGCAACTCAGGCAGAAATCGATCGACAAATGGAGATCACCCAAGCCATTTATGCCTCTCAAGGCATTAAGTTAATTATTGCACCCACTGTCATTTTAGATAAGCAACCTCCCGTTTCCACTCCGCCCGGAAAAAAATTTGCTAATCGTGAACAGGTCGATCTAACTGCCGTTTGGGTAAATGAAGAAATTAACAAGCAATCTTCCTATACTAATGATCAGGAAATTAGAGTTGTATTTTGGGGCAGCGAAAACTATTTATACGGCAAAAACGCTAGTGGAACCGCCCTAACTCCCACAGAAAGCCATAATTTCAATATTTGGGAAGCACGAAATGCTATTCTATTGGCTGATCTCAGCTCTCATCAAAGACCCATCCTCGCACACGAAATCGGTCATTTATATCTCGATAACCAAAGCGTCAAAAGACATCGATTTTTTGATCCTATTCATGCACGGGATACTAATAATCTTATGAACCACAAAGTACCAGATTTTGAAGCGGCATTTACTCATTATCGAGATCAAACCAACATGTCTCATTCTTCTTTATTAGCCCCTCAACCTTCGCAAGTCATCTCTTCAATTCCACGAATAACATGTCCTTAATCATTTAATGCGGCCCTACAATTTTTTGAGTCACACCGACTCCAGGAAGAGATAAAGGCATAGGTTCTTCATCTGCTTTCAATAAAAACACCTCGCCTTTTTTCTGAAAAATAAAATTGACTCCCCCAGCTACCGCATCATCCACCGCTACCACTTTTCCCAATCCTTGATTCAACTTACGAAATGGAACAATTGAAACTTTCAACTCCTTATCAATTTTTTTAGCAGCTGCTTTCACACTAAATTCATCAATGCCCACATCATCGACTCCATTATCCTCTTCATCATCTAGATCATCTGCGAAGTCATCTTCTTCATCGTCGTTTCCTAAATTTTCTTCAAAAAAAGCCAGACCTAAATTTTTCTTCTTTTGAACCAAAAAATCAATCAACCCATCGGCATCCACATCTCCTACTCCAACAACTTTAAAACCGGGACGCATCCGCACTAAATCAGTTAAAGGCGTGAAATTTTTCCCATGAAATAATTGAACTTTAGAACCTTTTTGTAAAAAAACATCAGAAAACCCATCGAAATCAAAATCGCCACTCGCTCGGATTTTTCCACTATTTTTCGGCAGCACTCCTAGTAAAATAAAGGACTTCGCCACCATATTGCTCATCGGCAAATAACCTACCGTCCTTCCACTTTGCAATAACACATCCAAAAACGCGTCATCATTATAAAAACCGGCTCCTACTACTTGCGTTCTAGGATCCGTTAATGTAGCAATTAATTTATCTTCCAAAACTTCCGTGTCATTACTCATCAAAATAATATGAATCTCAGACCCGGTTCCCGTTTTTGTTTGTATTAAAATATCTCGCAATCCATCTCCATTAAAATCAGAGCGATCTCTTTCAAATACCGTCTCTTCCGGTAATTTCTCAAAAACAGTCACTCGCGATAAATCCGGATCTGCCACAAAAAGTCTGCCTGCAGCATCATACGCCAATCCCCATGGCACGCTCAAAGCCGAAGCATTAATATCGCCCAATCCTGAACTCGTAAAATTAGTTTGTCCTAACACAACCTTGGCTCGTGCACTATTAATCACCGGCACCGATTCATAAATCAAAACTCGACCTTCGGCATCTCCAATCGCCAACTCACCTTCTGAAGAAATCGCCACACCTTGCATCATCCCAAACCGATTTTGTGTAATATCGGAATGCTTCACTCCAAAACCACTTTGTCCAATCACCACATCCGCATTCATCCCATTAAACGTAGGCACTTCATTAAAAACAAGCGCCCGATTGCCCTGCTCCTCACTCACCACCAACTTGCCTTCTGGCGACATCGCCAACCCCAAAGGTTGATCCATTTGATTTGCCCCACTACCAGCCACGGCGGACATAAGATCGACCTGGCCCATTACCCCGTCCGCCGCGGCTCCGTTGGATTCAGGAACGGAATTAAAAATTAAAACCCGATGATTCAAACTATCGGCGATTAACAATTTCCCATTGGGGGTGATCAACAATCCCGCAGGCATTCTTAGCTTCGTTGCTGAAACACCCCCTTCAAAAGAGAAAAAATTCATCTGCCCAATCACCACATCAGCCGGCTGAAAATGATTAGTAGGAATCGAATTCCAAATCAAAACACGATTATTTGAAGAATCCGAAACCAACAACTTTTGACCATTCGGCGTAAATGCCACACCCTTAATCTCTTCACCGAAAAGTGAAGCACTGGTTCCACTTTCCGCCGAAGTAAATCCCTCTTTCCCCAAAACAATATCTGCAGGTACTCCATTATTTGTCGGCACCTGATTCCACAAACAAACTCTACCCCCTTCGAGAGAGCCTATTGCTAGTTGCCCCAAAGCACTCACCGCAACCACCGAAGCCGAATCCATCACAGTCTGACTGCGCTCCAAATCCACTTCGACAAAGTTAGATTGACCAATCACCAAACTCGCAGGTTGAAAATTCGCGAATCTAAGACTTAAACCTAAGACAGGGAATCCTGTTAGCAAAACACCTAAGATCGGGAGTTTCTTTAGTGTCACCTGTCAATATAATCCAGATCAAACTCAAAAGGTAAATTTGTCTAAAATTTTTAAAATTAAATCATTTGACAAATGGAAAAATAGAAAATTTCATGGATTAATCTTACAAAGGCATTTAATTTTGATTATCTTTAGGTCCTTACAAACCACAAAAACCTTTGCACAAAGTTAGGTTTTCCTCTATTTTGCAAGTAGAGAAATAGATTTATGAGTAAGACATTATTCCAAAAAGTTTGGGATGCCCATGCGGTTCGGAAACTACAAAATGGGCAAACGCAGCTCTTTATTGGTACCCATTTAATTCACGAAGTCACTAGCCCACAAGCTTTTGCGATGATTCGTGAAATGGGGCTAAAAGTCCGTTATTCCCATCGCACCTTTGCCACGGTTGACCATATCGTGCCAACAGATCAAGTCGCTGAGCCTTTTAGCGATTCTTTAGCCGATGCTATGATCAAAGAACTTCGCAAAAATTGTAAAGAATTTGGTGTCACTTTTTTTGATCGCAGTACGGGCAAACAAGGCATTGTCCACATCGTCGGTCCGGAACAGGGCATCACACAACCCGGCACTACCATTGCTTGCGGTGATTCGCACACTTCCACTCACGGCGCATTTGGTGCGATCGCGTTCGGCATTGGCACAAGCCAAGTGCGTGACGTGCTCGCTACGCAAACCATGGCAATCGGACCGTTAAAAGTTCGCCGTATTAATGTAAACGGCAAATTAGCGCCCGGCGTTTATGCAAAGGATGTCATCCTCCACATCATTCGCAAACTGGGCGTCAATGGCGGTACAGGTTATGCCTATGAATATGGTGGCTCTATTTTTGACAACTTTACCATGGAAGAACGTATGACCGTCTGCAACATGTCAATCGAAGGCGGTGCACGGGTCGGTTATGTGAATCCTGATCAAACCACTTTTGATTATTTAAAGGATCGCCCTCACAGTCCGAAAGGCAAAGCTTGGGACGTGGCGGTAGAACGTTGGAAATCCTTTGCTTCGGATTCCGATGCCAAATACGATGACGTGGTTAATTTTAAAGCCGAAGAAATTGAACCGACTGTTACGTGGGGCATCAATCCTGGGCAAGCCATTTTTATCAATGAAACCATTCCCTCAGTTGAAAAAAGCGATGAAACTGAAAAAGCTTCTATAGCCGAAGCATTAGAACATATGAAATTTCAAGGCGGTGAACCGATTAAAGGCAAAAAAATTGATGTCGCCTTTATCGGAAGTTGCACCAATGCGCGACTGGGAGATTTTGTGGAGGTTTCCAAGTATCTTAAAGGCCGCCATGTAGCTTCTGGTATCAAAGCCATCGCCGTTCCAGGCTCTCAAATTGTCGCGGAACAATGCAAACAAAAGGGCATTGATAAAATTTTTTCTGAAGCAGGTTTTGAATGGCGCGAAGCAGGGTGCTCGATGTGTTTGGCCATGAATCCTGATAAATTAATCGGCGACCAACTCTGCGCTAGCTCCAGCAATCGTAACTTTAAAGGTCGTCAAGGCAGCCCTACAGGACGCACGATTTTGATGAGTCCCGTCATGGTCGCCGCTGCCGCTGTAACAGGACAAGTTTCTGATGCCCGAGAAATTTTTAAAAATGGAAAGCATTAAAGGTTATGGCACTCAAAAAAATCACTTCAGTTGTTGGCACTTGTATTTCAGTTCCCGGAGACGATATCGACACGGATCGTATTATTCCCGCGCGCTTCATGAAATGTGTGACATTTGATGGATTAGGTGAATTTCTTTTTTACGATGTGCGTTTTGATGAAAATCAAAAACCTAAACCTCATCCTTTAAATGATCCAAAATTTAAACAAGCAACTATTTTACTTAGTGGTAATAATTTTGGCTGCGGCAGCTCTCGCGAGCATGCGCCTCAAGCGCTTTATCGCTACGGTATCCGCGCCGTGCTTGCTGAGGGTTTTGCCGAAATCTTCTTTGGCAACTCCACCACTCTGGGCATGCCTTGCGTGTCAGCAAATCGTCAAGACATTCAAGCTATTCGCGACATTGTTGAAAAAAATCCTAGTGCTGAATTAACTATCGATTTAGTAAATCAAAAACTTCACATCGAAAGCAAAACCTTTCCCTGCTCTCTTCGCGAAAGCGCTCGTGATGCTTTAATCAATGGTCGCTGGGATGCTATTGGTGAATTATTAGAAGCCTCAGAACAAGTCGATACCGTGGCAGAAAAATTGCCCTATCTTGCTACTGCTTAAGTAAAATTGTCAAACTGCCAAGCAGGTCATACTATAATTCCACTAGCTTTTTAAGTAATTTGTTTTATATAATTAATTATATGCTCCCAAAATCAATTCTCCCTTGGACTGCCCTGCTTTTATTAACCGGTTGTGCTTCGGTCAGTGTCAAAGAGCCTAAACAACCAAAAAACATCATTACCCTTCCCACGCAAAAACCGGATCAAATTTATGTGGAACCTTTTTCCACAAAAGATGCTCAGTTCAATGTCGACCGGGAAGGCGCAGAGCTGGCTACATTTAAAAAAGATACAGCTTGCATGCTTCAAGATAAACTTATTAAACGCCTTACTGAGCTTGCTCCTGCTCGAGCCGTTTCTGGTCAATTGCCGCAAACCGGATGGTTAATTCGTGGTCAATTTATTAGAGTAAATCAAGGCAGTCGAGCGTTGCGGGGCATTATTGGATGCGGTTTAGGCGCAACCAAAATGGAAACTTGCGTACAAGTTTATGATCTTTCCCAATCCACTACTATTCCATTTCTTATTTTTAAAACCACTGGTGGTAGCAATGCCGAACCCGGCGCTGTTCTGGGTGCTGGCCCTCCTGACTGGATTACGTTGGGTTTAGTTGTAGCAGGCACCTGGAACGTTGTTCACGGCATTAGCGAAGATGCCTGGCGAACTGCACGAGAAATTCGAAACTATCTCGTAACTTACTGTCATAATTTCGATTAATTTTAAACGTCTAAGTGCTAACATTTGACAAGCCTTGATAACAATTTTATTTTGGTTGGTAAGAGTAAGTAATTTCTTAGGAATCAATCAATGAAAAATCAGATCGAACTTCGTAATAAAGTCACACAACTACGAAAAAGCAAAACAAATCTACCTTCTATCTGCGGTGTTCTCTCTACCTTTTTCTTTATCGGATTAGCTTTATGGGTTTTAAAAACCTATTGGAGTTGGTGGACGGGTGTTGCTGTATTTTTTACAATAGGCTTTATGCAATATCGATTAGTTCTCGCTTCACATGAAGCAGTGCATAAAAACTTATTTTATCCGGTTTGGCTTAATGAACTGGTTGGATTGATTTGTGCCTCCTTTGTGGGCATTTCTCTTTTCAATTATCGTAAAGCACATTTGGAACATCATAAAGCGCCTCAATCCATTCAAGACGATATCGATGGCTATATTTACCGTCCTTTGTTGAAAGCAAAACCAGGCTGGAACAGACTTTGCTTACTAATCACAGGCAATTATGTTGACATCTTAACTAAGTTACGTCGAAAATTTTTGGGTGATGGTAATTTAGAGGGGACTCATGCCGAAGTTGGTAAAGAACTTCCTTCAAGCAAACAAATTTTTTTACAACTCTTTCCCATTGTTATTATCCAAGGCACAACTTTGGCTTTCTTTATTTGGTATTTAAATGGATGGAGCTATTTGATTTGGTGGTTAACTCCTATTTTTGTCGTAGCCTTACAAATGGATCGAGCGCGCACTTTTTTGGAACATGGATATAATTACTTTTTTCCTGGTCCTCCGATTGAAAATTTGGCAGAGGCACAACAAGACACCATTGATATCGATACTAATGCTATTGAACGCTATTTGTTTGCTCCCTATGGTTTTAGTTATCATCAAGGTCATCACTCTCAACTTACCGTCCCGTTTTACCGTTTAAAAGAACTCACTCAATTGTTGGAAGAGTATCAACCTAATTATCATCGTCGCGTTCGAGGCTCTTATCTTACTATCTTGTTCAAAATGTTGTGGGCCTATAAATGAACGAGCCTCTTTTAACGGGTTCCAATGGCAATTGTTTAATTTGTGGCGATCTACATTGGAGATTAACCGTTCGCAGCGAAGATTTAGAATATTATTGTCAACTTCGAACATGGGATTTGGTGCAATGTGCTCACTGTGGACATGTTTATCTTCACCCCCTCCCTGAACTTCATGAAATTGCTTCACTTTATCCATCCACTTATTACACCGTAAATTCGAAATCGCCCATTTATTTAGATGGAAAGGTCGTCGAACAAAAATTGCTCCAAGATGCAAAACATTTAAAAAAATTAACCCAGACCATTCTTGTTCGTTCCGTTGTCGATATTGGAGGTGGTAATTTAATGCGACTGGTAAAAGTAAAAGAAGTTTTTGGATCAGACATTGAAACGATTTGTCTGGATTTACAATTTGATGAAGCTGCATTAAAAACTGCAAAAAGCTCTCAAGTTAAAATGGTAGTGGGAAATGTGGAAAGTGATCTAAGTGCATTGCGTGATGAAGGCCATGACCTGATTGTCATGCGCCAGCTTATTGAACATCTTCGCGATCCTCGATCGGCATTATTAGGTTTATATCGAAAACTTTCGCCTAACGGTCTGTTAATTATTGATACTCCCAATCGCGGTGGATTAGATTATCATTTATTCAAAAAAAAATACTGGGGAGGCTATCATATTCCGCGTCATTTTCACTTATTCACTCAACCCTCTTTAGTTAAACTTTTGGAAGAAACCGGTTATAGCGTTTATCTTAAAGGATTCACACCTTCTCTAGCCTTTTGGATTATCAGTTTTAGAAATTGGCTTGGTTTAAACAGCATCAAACGTGGAAAATCCTTTTGGGAATTTTTCTATCTCAAAAATCTTCCAATTTCCGGTTTCTTTTATTTAATAGACTTATTTTTGATTAAATTAGGCTTCGCTTCGTCTAATCAATTTATCTTTGCACAAAAAAAATAAGAAATAACCCTTTAGCTTTAACTCATTGATTCTAGTCTGCCTTCGGCTTATCATATAGTATTATGACTTCGCCCCCTCAGCAAGTCTATCAAAAGGTGTTGGAATGCGCGCGCGATATTTACTCGCACACGGAGTGGGAATCATTGCGTAGTCATTTGATCACGACCTTACCCAAATTAATTTCTTCGAGCTTAACTTATTACGCTGCTACCGAACCCAAAACTCAAAGCACTTACGAGTTAGTTGACCAAAGCAAAGGCGCTAAAATTGAAAAATTGCAACCAGCCTTCGAAGAACATATGAAGGAAGCTCCTATCATTCGAAGATCTTATGGCAAAGCACCTGGCCAAGTCATGAAAATTTCCGATTATCTTTCTCAACGCGAATTTCATGAAACGGGTCTTTATCACGAATATTATAAGCCTTTGGGTTTGGAAGATGCCATGGTGGTCACTCTACCCGCTCCGCCAACCGTCGTTTCTACTTTGGTTTTGAGTCGCGAAAACCGAAGCTTTACTGAAAAAGATCGTGCCCTTCTTCAATTATTAGCTCCTCATATCGTTCAAGCTTGCCTCAATGCAGAAAAAATTGAAAACCGATTAGAAATCAGCAAACAACCTCTTCGCTTGTTAGAATCCTTGGACCAAGGCGCTTTATTAGTTGCTCCAGATGGCACCATTCATTATGCAACACAACAAGCTCAAACTTCGTTGACCTACTATTTCCCAGAATATTCCAATTCTCCTCAAAAATTGCCTGAACCTATTAAACATTGGTTTTCCGCTCAAAAAGAAAAATGGGCCGACTCCCATTCTTTAGCGACTTTAACTTCTTACGAAATCGATCAAAACGAAAAACGATTAGAAATTCAATTTGCCAAAAATCTCGTGGAAAAAGATTTCGTGCTTTTGTTAAAAGAAAAAAGTTTCGCTGTGCCTCATCAACAACTTCAAAGCCTCGGCCTTAGCCCTCGCGAGGCAGAAGTGCTTTATTGGCTTGCTCAAGGCAAAACCAATCCAGAAGTTGCGATGATCCTCAACGCGAATCCCGCCACGATTAAAAAACATGTCGAACGCATTTTATCAAAATTAGGAGTGGAAAATCGTTCTGCCGCCACCATTAAAGTCATTGAAGTTTTAGGACTGCCACCAGCCTAAAAGCCCCATTGAGTGATAAGAAAAGTGGTAGGCTCTTCCGGAAAAATTTCGTCCGAAGCGTCCATTGCAGGCACCAAAACAAATTCGCCTTTTTGCAAAATTTCATTCCCCCATCGCGCTCTTCCTTCAACCACAAAAATCAATTGAAAAGTGCTCGGATCATTTTTCCATAAAAATGGCGTAGCGAATTTTTGTTGTTTCAAAGAAAAAAAGGGTGTGATCAATGGATTTTTTTCAAGCAAAGCATGTGGCGACATTTCTTTTCCTCGCCAAATAATGGATTTTAGCGCTTCATTAGAGTGTAACGATCGCAATTTTCTCTGAGCATCAACCCGATCCCAATCATGCAACCGATAAGTCGTATCGGCATTTTGTTGCACTTCAACAATCAAATTTCCTCCTCCAATCGCATGCAAACAACCGGCTGGGATAAATGCCACTTCGCCAGGTTGTGGATGATACCGATTCAATTGATCAATCACAGTATGATTCCTAATTGCTTGAGTAAGTGAAGACTCAGTCACACCCTCTTTGACTCCTAAAAAAATTTCAGCATTGGGCTGTGCTTCCACAAAATACCAAGCTTCCGTTTTCGATTCACTATTCAATTCTTTCGCGATTTGCGCCGGAGGATGCACTTGCAAAGAAAGTTTATCTTGGGCATCTAAAATTTTAATTAAAAGAGGAAATCGATCAACATCAGGAGCTTGAGTTCCAAAAATTTTTTCTCGTTCATGGATCCAAAGTTCATGCAATGTTTTCCCTTGATAAGGAGCACTTGTGACCACACTTTGCGCTTCTTTACGGTCCACTAACTCCCAAGATTCCCCAATAACAAGAGCAGGCGGTAAGGGTCGACCATATAAAGTCTCAATTTTTCTACCGCCCCACACCCTTTCCAAATAAATCGGTTGGAAACGGATAAGAGACATGGCTCAAGTTAGAATTATGAATTATGAATTAAAAAGTTAATTTTCATAATTCATAATTTTAATTTACTTCAAAGATTGGCAAAAGCGCGAGAATCGTTCCAAGCCCGATTCAATTTGTTCCAGGCTGGCCGCATAACTTAAGCGCACCGTGTTATCATCCCCAAAAGCAATACCAGGCACAACGGCAACTTTATGTTTTTCCAAAAGTTTTTCAGCAAACTCTTGAGAACCTAAACGAAATTGAGAAATGTCTGGCAAGACATAAAAAGCGCCTTGCGGTTCTGTTACTTTAACACCTGAAATCCCGCGCAACAACTCCACCATACGTTGGCGCCGTGTATCAAATTCATCTCGCATATGCGCCACACAATCTTGAGGACCACGCAAAGCGGCTAAAGCCCCTTTTTGAGCAAACGAAGTCGGATGCGAAGTGCTATGACTTTGTAAACTATCAATCGCAGCGGCAATGTGTTCCGGAGCCGCAACATAACCCAAACGCCACCCTGTCATCGCATAAGCTTTGCTAAAGCCATTGACCGTAAGCGTCATATCATAAATACCCTTACTGAAACTCGCAATACTCACCGCTTTAGCATCGCCATAAATTAATTTTTCGTAAATTTCGTCACTTAAAATATAAATTTCTTCTTCCAAAGCAATTTCTGCCAACTCCACTAACTCCGCCTCGGTGTAAACCGAACCGGTAGGATTACCTGGCGAGTTAAGGATCACCATCTTAGTGCCAGGAGAAATATTTTCACGAAACAATTCTGGCGTTAATTTATAACCATTTTCCGCTGTAGTAGGCACAATATAAGGTTCACCCCCAGCAATTCTCACCATTTCCGGATAACTCAACCAATAAGGCGCTGGAATTAAAACTTCGTCACCTTCATTCAACACTGCCATCATGGCATTGAAACAGGAATGTTTTGCCCCACAATTAACAATGATTTGCGAAGGTTTGTAATCCAAACCATTATCCTCTTTTAACTTATCGGCAATTGCCTGACGCAACTCTGGAATTCCAGAAGAAGGTGTATATTTAGTAAAACCCGCTTCCAAAGCGCCCATAGCAGCCGCTTTGATATGTTCAGGCGTATCAAAATCCGGTTCGCCTGCGGCAAAACTTAACACATCTTCTCCGGCAGCCTTTAATTGCTTAGCTTTCGCATCGATCGCTAAAGTCTGTGATGGAGTCACTTCTTGAATTCGTTTGGCAACTTGCATGCAATTTTCCTTATCTACTAACATTTTCTTACCTTTTATTTCGTTTCTTTCAAAGTTGGCGAGCCTAAGCAGCCCCAGAGTAATCGTCAACGAAAAAGCCACACTCCCATTGGCATCATATTTTTGATTGATGACAAAAGCAGGAGAAACACTGGACAAAAGAAACACTTTCTCACACCCTTCGCTCTTATTTTAAAAATGAAAAATATGAAAAATTGGGGAGTTATCTTTGATTGGGACGGAGTCATCGTAGACTCTTCGCGCCTACATGAGAAAAGCTGGGAAATTTTAGCCAAACAACTCAACCTGATTTTACCTGAAGGCCACTTCAAAAAGGGTTTTGGCATGAAAAATGATTATATCATTCCCAACATCTTAAAATGGGCTTCGGAGAAGGAATCCATTCAACAATTAGCAGATCGTAAAGAAGCACTTTATCGTGAACTCGTGCGTGACGAAAAAATTGAGTTATTGCCAGGAGTTCGTTCTTTGTTGGAATCTCTAGCTCGCCACGAAATTCCTCGCACCATTGGTTCGTCCACTTGCCTAGCCAATATCCAAGTTGTATTAGAATGCACGGAGATTGCCCATTTTTTTGATAATATTGTTTCAGCCGAACAGGTCGCACAAGGCAAACCGCATCCTGAAGTTTTTTTAAAAGCCGCCCAACGCTTAAACCTTATCCCGCAACAATGTTTAGTCATCGAAGACACACAAGTCGGATTACAAGCAGCACAAGCTGCGCACATGTTTGCTTTAGGTGTAGCCACCACGCATCCTGCAGAAACATTAACTCAAGCCGATCGCGTCGTAGATAACCTGACAGTCGTCTCAGTCGAAGAGTTAGAGCAATGGGTCACAGACGCGCTTTAAACCATTCGATCGTTTTTTGAAGACCCTCTTCCAACTTCACTTTAGGTTCCCAACTTAAAATCTTTTTTGCTCGAGAAATATCGGGACGCCGTTGTTTAGGATCATCTACTGGCAAAGGTTTATAAATAATCTGACTTTTGGCTCCAGTGATTTTAATGATTCTTTCCGCAAACTCCTTCACCGTTAACTCAATCGGATTACCAATATTTACCGGCTCATGAAAATCAGATTGCGACAAACGATAAATGCCATCAATCAAATCGGAAACATAACAAAAACTCCGAGTTTGACTCCCATCACCAAATACTGTTAACGATTCATTGCGTAACGCTTGACTTACAAAAGCCGGCACCACACGACCATCGCGCAAACGCATGCGAGGGCCGTAAGTGTTAAAAATACGAACAATATGCGTGTTCACCTTATGATAGCGATGATAAGCCATCGTCATTGCCTCAGCAAAACGCTTCGCTTCATCATAAACGCCGCGCGGGCCGATTGGGTTCACATTACCCCAATAATCTTCCGATTGCGGATGCACCAAAGGATCTCCGTAACATTCCGAAGTCGACGCCAAAATAAAACTCGCCTTCTTGGCTGCAGCCAAACCTAATGCTTTATGCGTGCCCATCGCCCCCACTTTCAAAGTTTGGATCGGTAATTCCAGATAATCAATCGGACTCGCTGGTGAAGCAAAATGAAAAACAAAATTTACCTCGCCTGGAATATAAAGATATTCCGTGACATCCTGCTTAATAAATTTAAAGCGTTCGTTTCCTGCAAGATGTTCGATATTAGCCACATTCCCAGTAAGCAAATTATCCAAACCAATCACCGTATGACCTTCGGCTAACAATCGATCGGATAAATGTGATCCTAAAAAACCCGCAGCTCCTGTAACAACACTTATTGGCATGCAATCGGTGTAACGAAATTAATACGAAAGTCGAGCGTGAGAATTTAATTGTTTCGAAACGGCCTGCCAAATGCCACAAACCGTCCTTGCACCCGATTCCATTTCGAACCATAACCACCGAAAGGTTGATTCGGATCAAACTCATAAAGATCAGGCCCCCCGCGCTTCGCAGTCAAAAAACCGCGCGCACTGGATTGAGATCCGCCTACGATCGCTTTACCTTCACGATCTCGACCCAAATACACCATCACATGCGTAATGGGAGGATAACGCTCAGGACGGTAAGTATTCTCCCAAAACAAAAGATCACCCACTTGCAAATAGCGAAACAAAGACTCTTCATCCACATGTCCACCTTTACGAGGGGCAGCCCAAGTGCGATTGCGCAAACGTAAAAAATGATATTGATCCGAGGCTGTGCGTCCCAAATCTAAACTCACCACTTTTTGGTAAAGATAACGCGTCGTATTGGAACAATCCATCACCCAATTTTGCGGCAATCCCGGAGGTCGCCATAAACCTCGATAACCTACCCCCGCTGCCGCGATCCGTTTAATTTCATCAATAAATTTCTGTTGCAGTCCTCGCCAAAAAGAAGGCGCGACAGCTTGTTGTTTCATTTTTTGTTCTAAAACCGCTTTTTGCAAAGATTCATTGAAAGATGATAAACGAGCCGTTACCACATTAGTTGTTCGAACTATTTCTGGTTCACCCATCGCATCCAATGCTGGCTCATCCAAGGAACGCGCTTGAAGCGAACTTAAAGAAAGAGAAAAAAGAGATAAAATAAAAATCAGCCAAGCGCTTATCCTTAGCGCCCAAACGATATTGATCTCAATCTTCATAATCGATTATTACCGTCTTGAAATCCGCTCAAAACAGAAAATGGTTCCAAGACATTCTTTGTCTGACATAATAACTTAAAATTCGCGCCCATCAAGCCTGGATGCATTAAAGTTTGAAAAGCTCTAATCCAACTTTTAGAAGACGAATCTGCTAATTTTCCCTCCATTTTTAATAACTCTTCTTTTGCTAATCCGATTAAAAAATGATGTTGATCGGTAAAACCATAAAAATCTAATCCCACCTTCTCTCCCTCCCTCTTTAACAAAGAAAAATTAACATGTGCCGTCAAATCCTGATCCCCAACCCGTTCGCAAAAACTTTTCTGTCTTTGATGCCGATAATAAGCGCTTAACGCGCCTTCACTGCGATGCTCAGCATAATATTCTTCCTGGCTGTAACCGTAATCAATCGTTAACACAAACCCCTTTTTTATGATTCGCGCCACCTCTTTTATCCAATCTTTCACCTCCAAATTAATTTCTGTTCGATAACCCTCAATCCTTGGCAAAGGCAACTGCTCAATTTCTTTTGTCAAAACTTCCGAAGACAAAACGCTAGCAAACTCAAAAAAACCGCGATCCTTTTCCCAACCCACATAAATTTCTCGCCACTCCTCTTGACCCCGAACAATTCGATGCACCGGAAAAGCATCAACCAACTCATGACTAAAAAAAATGCCACAAATCGATCCCTCATCTATTTTTTTCAACGATTCCGAGTGACAAACTTTTTTTTCCAACTTTGCTTCACATAATTTTTCTCTTTGCCATTGTTGCCCCTTCTCCCAAGGCTCGATTATCCCGTAAGTTAAAGCCTCAAAAAAATCAGAAGAGAAATCTCGGCACCATCGCAAAATATCCACTGCCAACTGGCCATCATGCGCCCCCTGTTCCATAATGGTAAACCCACCCGGCTTTCCCATCGTCACCCATACCTCTCTCAATTGTTGCGCTAATAACTGTCCATACAAATGGCTTACCTGAACATTGGTAAAAAAATGGCCTTCCTTGCCCAAGGGTTGACGTATTTTACGATAAAATCCCTGATCCTCATCATACAAACAACGCTCCATGAAATTTCGAAACGTCAAAGCGCCATGCGCCAAAATATCGTTTTTTAATTTTTCCTCCAATGCCACAGACATATATTAGCAAAACTAATCCACTTATAGAAATTTAGTCAAATAACTCAAAATAAATTACTTACAATATAAATTGAGCTTTTCATTAAAAATCCTCTTATCACCTTCGCTTTACACATCTCTTCTCAACCCTTATATTTATTCTATCAGAACCTAACTATTTGCTCAAACCTAGTTTCATGCCAGAAACCACACTTCACTTTGAAAACCCTAGAGCTTTACAACTGCTCTACGCCAACAATCCAGCCAATTTACAACAACTCGAAGAAAAATTGGATCTGAAACTTACGACTCGTGAGGGATGGATTAAGCTTAAGGGTAAAACTCCCCAAATCGAAAAAGCCAAACACCTCTTTGAAAGTCTACACGCCGCCCGAGAGCATGGCATTCCCATTCGTCAACATGAATTTCAATATGCTCTCAACCTAATCAATCAAGGCAAAGGCGAGCAACTGGAAAAATTATATCATCAACCCATTGCCCTTTCCCCTAAAAACCCACCTATCGTGCCCAAAACACTTGGCCAAAGCCGCTACCTCGATCTCATTCGCCAATGCGATGTCACGCTCGGCATCGGCCCCGCAGGCACCGGCAAAACCTACCTCGCCGTCGCCATGGCCGTCGCCGCTTTAAAAGCAAACCAAGTGCATCGCATTATTCTTACTCGCCCCGCCGTGGAAGCGGGCGAATCACTGGGCTTTTTACCCGGCGATCTTAAAGAAAAATTACTCCCCTACCTGCGCCCCTTATACGACGCGCTCAACGACATGTTAGAGCCCGAAGAAGTGGAACGCTACATTGAACGCAACACCATCGAAATCGCTCCATTGGCTTACATGCGAGGTCGCACTCTAGCTAACGCTTTCATCATCCTCGATGAAGGCCAAAACGCAACCACCGAACAGATGTTTATGTTCCTCACACGACTTGGCCCTGATTCGAAATGCGTCGTCACAGGCGACCCTACCCAAATCGACCTTCCGCGCGCACGCAAATCCGGTCTAATCGAAGCCGTTGAAGCCCTCTCCAACACTCCAGGAATTGGACTACACGCTTTTAACGAAACTGATGTTATCCGTCATCCTATCGTGCAAAAAATAATAAACGCCTATCGCTCTCATCGTGGGGAAAAGAATACACCTCTCAACTTTTAAATGTTATGTGGCGATTGTGGAAACGTCGTAATCTGGTCAAAGAAGGATTAGCCTGCGAAAAACAACGGCGTAATGCTGAAGTCGCCACATGGCGCGAAACTTTAGAAACTTCCTGGGGCAGCAAAATTTTTCTAATTTTATTAATCGGCGCAGCTCTTGCCGCTTTAAATTTATGGGGCAACGAAACCGCTCAAAATAAATTTTTCACAATGATTTTGATTGAAGCCATCTACGCCATTTCGATTGTTCTCCTTTATCTGCTCCATCCCAAAACACTACGGCGCCACTCCCGTTTTCTCCTGCTCTATGGAGCAGTTTTAACTAATTTATTGCTAGCAAAAATCATCGGCTCCTTTGCTGAAGATGTCGACGTCTCCTTCAAACGTTTTCCTTTTATCTACATGATTCCTTCAGCTTTTGCGCCCATGCTCATTTCCACACTTTTAGGAGTCAGATTAGGCGTAGTAACTGTGCTATTTACCAGCCTTTTTGAAGCCATCCTCCTTTCCAAAAACTTTACCTTTCTGCTCGTCGTCAGCCTCCTAACCGGATTGATCGCCGTGCTTTTAACGCGAAACATTCGCAAACGCGGTCATCTCATTCGCGCGGGTCTTTACGTGGGATTAACCGGTTTTATTTGTTCCTTATGCTTTGGCTTATTACTTGGCCAAAAATATCCCATCCTCCTCAATCAAGCCATGTGGGCCGCTGCGACAGGTGTCATGACTGGCGTGCTCGTCAATATGCTTTTACCCATTTTAGAAGCGCTTTTTAGCATCACCACCAATCTTTCCTGGCTCGAAATGGCCGACCTCAACCATCCTCTCCTTCGACGCCTAACCTTGGAAGCTCCTGGCACCTATCATCATAGTTTACTTGTGGCTAATCTCGCAGAAGCCGCGGCTCAAGCAGTCGGCGCTAACGCCTTGCAATGTCGCGTCTCCTCCTATTTTCATGATGTCGGAAAAGTAGTGAAACCAGAATATTTTACTGAAAATCAACCCTTCGATCACAATCCCCATGACGATCTGAGCCCTACTATGAGCACTTTAATCGTTATGGCTCACGTCAAAGAAGGCATTGACCTCGCTTTCAAATACAAACTTCCTGAACCCATCATCGAAGCCATCCGTGAACATCATGGCACCACTTTAGTCAGCTATTTTCATGCGCGCGCCTTACGCCAACACCAAGACGCTTTAGTCGGTGTGCAAATCATGAACCTACGCGAAGAAGACCTGCCCGACGTTGCGGAAGAAACATTTCGCTATCCCGGGCCTAAACCGCAATCGCGCGAAACCGCCATTCTCATGATTGCTGATTCGGTAGAAGCTTCATCACGCGCTCTATACCGTCCTACCCCCAAACAAATCGAAGAACTCGTTCATTCTATCATACAAGAAAAAGCACAAGACGGGCAATTTGACGAATGCCATCTCTCCTTCAAAGACCTCGAAACCATCGAACAAACCCTCACCTTCACTCTCAAAACTATGCTCCACTCTCGCATCGCTTATCCCAAGGAAGAAAGAAAGGGAGAAGGAAAGAGAGAAACAAAAGAAGAGGAAAAAGAAAAAGCCCCAAAAGATGAAAAACAAAATTCTTCTGTTCAACCAACAAAAACAATTTCGTCTACCACTCAAAGCTCTTCAACGACAACTACAACACCTAGCGAAAAAAGAACCCCTGCCTCATAAAGAAATCTCTTTCATTTTTCTTAATCCTCAAGCGATGGCAACCTTGAATCAACGCTACCTCAACCATCGCGGCGCTACCGACGTTATCACCTTTCAACACGGCGAAATTTTTATCTGTCCGGCCATTGCTAAACGACAGAGTCAACAACGCAACCTACCCTTTGCTAAAGAACTGTTGCTTTACGCTATTCATGGTTGGCTTCATCTACGTGGGTTTAATGATAAAACCGTCGCCCAAGCCAAACGCATGGAACAACAGCAGCAAAAGTTGCTCGACCAACTTTATTCTTCATCATGACTCCCATAAAAACGCGCGCATTGATTTTAAAGCGCCAAAAAACAGGAGAAACCTCCTTGTTAATAACACTTTTAACCAAAGATTATGGACTAAGACAAACCCTGGCAAAAGGCGCAGCTAAACCGCCCAACCCCCTTGCCGGAATCCTTGATCTTTTTCATGAAATTGAAGTCGTCCTAACCCCTTATCGAACCAGCACAAAAACTTATCTCAAAGAAGCGCGCCTCATTCAATCTTACTCCGCTTTGCATCGTGACTATCTTAAACTGCAATTAGCCAGTTACTTTGCTCAACTTTATTTCATCTGCCTGCCGCACGCCCACCAAGCCTCAGATTTATATGAACTCATGCAAAAAGCCTACGATTATCTCGATCATCATCCCGCCTCTTTAACCCTTATGCAACGTTTTGAAATAGCGTTACTCACTCACTTGGGCCTGGCTCCCACTCCAGAAAAAGGTGCCCTTCAGTATTTTGCTAATGTCTTCGGTCAAAATTTTCATCAAATTCCCGAAAAACGAAAAAAACTTCTTTTCACATTGCAAAAAATCGCAACAATGCCGAACCATTAGCAATAACAAAGAAAGAAAAAAATTATGGAAACGAGTCTCATCTTATTAAAACCCGATTGTGTCACCAAAAAATTAACCGGAGAAATCATTCGCCGCTTTGAAACAGCTGGATTCCAAATTCGTGGCTTAAAAATGATGCGTCTCAACAACGCCATCTTAAAAGAACATTACGCGCATCTCATCGATAAACCTTTTTACCCGGAAATCGAATCCTTCATGCAATCCGCGCCAGTCGTAGCCCTAGCGCTGTCCGGCGAAAATGTCATTGCCCGCATTCGCGATCTCATCGGCCCTACCGACTCGAAAAAAGCCGCTAAAGGCACTGTTCGCGGCGATTATGGCGTCGACGTCATGGTTAACATCGTTCACGCCTCGGATTCTTTAGAAAATGCCCAACTCGAACTCAAACGTTTTTTTGCTAACAGCGAACTCTTTGATTTCGATCCAGCAAAAGTGCCTGTTGGTTCACAACGATAACAATAATTTCTTAACCGCAAAGGGTGCTGAGAAAAGCAGCGCTTAATAACCAAACCGGTTTTGAAACTTTTTCTTAACTGGCCACATGCTCTGTGTCTTCTGTGGCTATTCGGTTAAAATTATTTCCCAGCTTTAACCGCTTTAAAAATTTCGCTAAATACTTTGGGTTCGCGCACAGCGATTTCAGCTAAAACTTTGCGATCGAGTTCAATTCCCGATTTTTTCAAAGCTTCAGCAAACCGACTGTAAGTCGCTCCGAGTTCTCGGCACAAAGCATTCAGGCGAGTAATCCATAACGCGCGAAAATTGCGTTTACGCGTTTTACGATCGCGATAAGCCCAATATTTGCCCTTCATCTGGGCATCTTTGGCATAACGAAAAAGTTTACTGCGTCTTAAACGATAGCCTTTTGAAGCTTTAAGGACGCGTTTCCTTCTCTCACGAGAAGCTGGAGCATTAGTGGCACGTGGCATAAGATTTACAAATTATAATTAAAAATTAAAGCTTAATGAAGTAGCACAGGCATCTTTACTGTAAAGTAAATTTAAAAAAGCTAACTAAATCATTGAACACTGATAGTTCACGGCTGATTGCTAAATTAAAACCGGCTAAAAGGCAAAGTTTCCAACAAAGGAGCTTCCATCGTTTTATGCACCACTGATTTTTTGCCTAATAAACGTTTTCGTTTACGATTTTTGCTAGCAGCTAAATGACGACGACCCGCCTTGGATCGCAATATCTTTCCGGTAGCTGTTACTTTAAAACGTTTTGCAGCTGCCTTTTTAGTTTTTCGTCTCGCAATAGGTCTCGGCATATTTTTACTCAACTTTCTTCATCATCATGTTCATCATGTTCTTCAATCTCCTCTTCGTGAGGCTGACTGTATTTTCTAACTCGTTTATTTTCAGGCAAGGGCGCTATCATCATTGTAATCGCACGACCGATTAATTTAGGTTGCATTTCAACCGTGCCAATATGACTTAGGTCATCACGAACTTTTTGCATCAACACGTTACCGTTTTGGGCATTTTGCATTTCGCGACCCCGAAACATCAAAGTTAATTTTACCTTCATCCCTTTGTCAAGAAAGACTTCGCCATTGCGAATTTTTGTCATGTAATCATGCGACGCAATGTTAGGTCGAAATTTAATTTCTTTCAGCTTAGTCGCCGAAGCATGCTTTTTGGAATCTCGCTGTTGTTTGGCAAGTTGATAACAATATTTTCCATAATCCACGATTTTACAAACCACCGGATTGGAACGACTGGAAATTTCAATCAAATCCAGTCCATATTCTCTGGCTTTCATCAAGGCCTCTTCCAAACGAAGCACTCCAAGATTTTTTCCTTCGGGATCAATGACCAGAATCTCGCGAGCGCGAATCCTGTTGTTTACTCTAGGTTTTAGTTGAATAGATCGTCTCCTTGTTTAGTTTTGTTTTGTCACCACTTCTTGATGAAAACGAGTTAACCATGTTTCAAACGGTTGAACCCCCTCATCTCCATGCTTGCGACTCCGCACAGAAACATTACCCGAGGCCGCTTCTTTAGCGCCCACCACGAGCATGTAGAAAACTTTTTCCACCTGAGCAAGTCGAATTTTTGCACCCAACTTCTCATGGCTTGTGTCTAAACTAACCCGAACTCCCAACTCGCGCAACTGCGCTTCATAATTTTTTGCCACTTCAATCTGCTGATCTGTAATAGGAATAATACGAACCTGCTCCGGTGACAACCATAATGGAAAAGCGCCGGCAAAATGCTCAATCAAAAGCCCGCAAAATCGCTCCATCGAACCAAACGGTGCGCGATGAATCATCACAGGTCGATGCGATTGACCATCTGAACCAACATAAGAAAGATCAAAACGAATCGGCAAATTATAATCCACTTGCACTGTGCCTAACTGCCACTCACGACCAATCACATCCTTCACTACAAAATCAATTTTCGGCCCGTAAAAAGCCGCTTCTCCTGCCTCTTCAGAAAATGGCACTCCCAAAGTCTGAGCCGCCTCACGACAAGCCGACTCTGCTTTGTCCCAATTAGCTGACTCACCAATATATTTATCCGAATTCACATCGCGCAAGCCTACGCGCACCCGATAATCGTTCATGCCTAACGTTTGCAAAACTAGACTCACCAAAGCCAAACATCCCTTCAACTCATCGGCCACTTGTTCTTCTGTGCAAAAAAGATGCGCATCATCCTGAGTAAACCCACGCACCCGCGTCATGCCATTCAACTCGCCAGATTGTTCCCAGCGATAAACCGTGCCAAATTCCGCCAAACGCACCGGCAAATCTCGATAAGAACGAGGTTCCGAATCAAAAATTTTAATGTGATGCGGACAATTCATCGGCTTCAATAAATAACCATCCACCTCGCCTTGATTCAATCGATTCGATAAATCCGCACAACTGCAACCTTCTGAAGCGAGCTTATCTAAAAAATCGCGCTCAATTAAAGGAGGATACTGCGCCTCTTGATAATAAGGAAAATGACCAGAAGTACGATAAAGTTCTAATTTACCGATGTGCGGCGTAAACACCGTGGAATACCCCTGCTTTCTCAGCTCTTCAGAAATAAAATTCTGCAACTCCTGACGAACGATCGCTCCATGAGGCGTCCACAACACTAAACCCTGCCCCACGGAATCATCAATATGAAACAATTTTAATTCCTTGCCCAACTTGCGATGATCCCGCTTTTTCGCTTCTTCCAATGCATTAAAATAATTATCCAATTCCGATTGCGTGGCAAAAGCCGTGCCATAAATCCGTTGCAACTGCGGATTACGCTCATCGCCTTTATAATAAGCGCTCGCTACATGCGTTAAACGAAACGCACCTATCGCATCGGTACTCGCCACATGCGGACCTGCACAAAGATCAATAAACTCGCCATTCTGATAAAGAGAAATCGGTTCATCCTCTGGAATATTTGTCAAAATATCTAACTTAAATTTACTAGGCTCTGCACGATCGGACACAGCCGCCAACCTTCCCGATTTTGCCAACTCAAGCGCCTTCTCCCGAGACACCACTTCCTTCGCAAAAGATTGCTTAGCCTGAACTACTTTTTTCATCTCCGCTTCGATTTTCGGAAAATCTTCCGGCGAAATACGATGTTTTAACTCCACATCATAATAAAAACCATTTTCCACAGGTGGCCCGGCAGCAAATTGCGCATCTGGCCAAATTTCACAAATCGCCGTGGCTAAAACATGCGCACAAGAATGACGTAAACGCTCCAACTCAGTCATGATTAACGTAAAACTGCCACAACAGAAAAATGAGAAGCAAGCACCTTCGTCGATTGACGAATCGCTACAAAAAACGGAGTCTGTCTTAAAACTAAACTTGCCACAGATTTTTATTCTCTAGCATTTTCCTAGGAAATGTCGACTGAAATTACTAAGCAATTTTAAAATAAATTTACCCTTGTTTCTCAACCGATTCCTATCAAACTATAATAACTAACATGCAACGTATTGTTTCAGCCCTTATCCTTGTCGCAATCCTTGCCATCGCTCTAGGATATGGTTGGCATTATTATCAACAACAACGGGAGCTGGTCGATATTGGCATCGCAGAAGAAGAACTCAATAACTGCCCTGCTCTCATGGATGAGGCCGCCATTCGCTCGGTCAAACTTTATCATCAACTCGAAAACGCCGTTTCAAGAGGCAATTTAAAAATCGTCAAACGCAATGCAAAAACTCTCTCCACTTACCTATCCAAAATAAATCCTGAAGCATCCGTAGCCGCACAAAAGCTGGCTCAAGTCTCCGATAAAAATCAGGCTAGTAACGAGTTTCAAAAATTCGATCAACTACTCGAACCCAAAACTCGCAAGCAAAATCCCAATATCCAAGTGCTGCCTTAACTCTCTTTCACCTATCATCCTCGGGCTTGCTTTACACCTGTCCGAAGTGTGCCCAAAAACTCTAAGTGTTATCTTGCAACTCCAACCACACCTTTTGTCATCCTCGGGCTTGACCCGGGTATCCATATTCATAAGACATAATTAGCATCAAAGCATTAAGATTAAACACTGGCTTCCCAATAGAGTTTCAGCTTAGCTCTGTTTATGTCATTGGAAACAAGCCTTCTTAAAATGTTAAAACGCGAGGATTATTCGCCGGCAGACTTTCATACCTTACGAAAAAAATTAAACCTCAAAGCCCATCAAACTCACGAGTTTAGCCATCTCCTCGAACGGCTTGAAAAACAAGGAGTGATTGTTAAAATCAGAAATAACGCATTTGCACTAGCAAAAGAAGCCGATCTCGTGACTGGCCGACTTCGTTTCAATAAAAATGGCGCAGCAACACTGATTCCTTTAGAACCCCTTTCCTTCCCTATCCATATTCCTTTTGAAAATACAGCTACTGCATTACACAACGACCTCGTAGTCGCTCGTCTGGAATCTCGTCCTATTCATCGGAGAGGAGTCTATCATAAAACCGGTATCGTCATAAAAATTTTGGAGCGCAGCCGAACTGAATTAGTCGGCACTTTGAAAAAAAGTCAGCAGTTTTATTATGTCGTTCCAGATGACGCCCGATTTCCGCACGACGTTTATGTGAAACCCTCCCTTCCCACTGCGCCACAATCCATTATTTCAACCGGCAGCAAAGTGCTGGTAAAATTACTCGAATGGACAGATCGACAACGCAATCCTGAAGGAACCATCATCGAAATCCTGGGTAAACCGGAGGAGCCGGGCGTAGACATGCTTTCGATTCTCAAACACTACAATTTATCGAGCGATTTCCCTGATGAAGTTTTGGAAGAATGCCGCAATTTATCAAAAAACTTAGATGTAAAAAATCGCCGCGATTGCCGTTCCCATCTCGTCATCACCATCGACCCCGACGATGCTAAAGATTTCGACGATGCCATTAGTTTAGCTCCTGCCTCAGAAGGTCAATGGAAACTTTGGGTACATATCGCCGACGTCTCTCACTACGTCTCACCCGGCTCTCATTTAGACCGCGAAGCGCGCAAACGCGGCAATTCCACCTACCTCGTCGATCGCGTCATCCCGATGTTGCCACCTATTTTAAGTAACGATCTTTGCTCACTCAAACCGCATGTTGACCGTCTAACCGCCTGTGTCGAATTTCTTATTTCGTCTAAAGGCAAAGTTATCAAAACTCAATTTTATCGAGCCATTATCCACTCCAAACATCGCTACACTTATCAAGAAGCGTTCAAAGTTTTACAACGACAACCCAAAAACTCGACAGAACGCATGCTGCACCAAATTCATCATTTAGCTCAAAAGTTTCGTCGCCAACGATTTTCAAGCGGTTCACTCGATCTTGATTTTCCTGAATCCAAAATTCGTCTCAACACCCAAGGTGAAGTGGTCGGAGTAGAGCGCGTCGAAAATGACATTTCTCATCAACTCATCGAAGAATGCATGCTCTTAGCTAATGAAGCTGTAGCAAAATATCTCAAAACCAAAAAGCGCCCCTCGCTTTATCGCATTCACGAAACGCCCGATCCGGAAAAACTCCAAGAATTTCGTGAAATGGTTTGCGCCTATCACATTCCATGTGGAGATTTAACTTCACGACGCGAAATACAAAAACTATTACAACACCTCAAAAAAGATTCATTAGGCCAGGCACTAAAAATTGGTTTATTACGCTCTTTAAAACGCGCCTGCTACTCCCCTCAACCCCTCGGCCACTATGGTCTAGCCAAAATCCATTACACCCACTTCACCTCACCTATCCGACGCTATGCGGACTTAATCGTGCATCGCAGCTTATTTGATAACGCCAAAAAATTCCTTGGCCAAGGCGCCTTGAAAGAAGTTTCTGAACATATTTCCTTAACCGAACGCAATTCTGCAGAAGCCGAACAAGACAGCAAAACCACTAAAATGCTACAGTTCTTGCAACAACAAATCACCTCCAACAAACGCGTCCCTTACGAAGCGCTGATTACCGATGTGCAAAATTTTGGATTCTTTGCAGATGTTCACGATCTTTGTCTGAGCGGTTTAGTCCCCGTTTCCTCCATGAAAAAAGATTTTTATTTATTTGATGCCTCTCGCTTTCAACTACGCGGCAAGCGAACTCGTCACTTGATCGCTATCGGCGACAAAGTAAAAGTCCAAGTTCTGAATGTAGATTTTTACAAAAAACGCGTAGATTTTTCTTTAGCAACTGAGTCGTCTTAATGAATCTTTTTTCTTAACAAGCTCCGCTCAACGCTTTGCTCTGTACTATTTTCGCTTTCCGCGTGGCGAATGGAGAGTTGACCTGTTCACACCCTGTTCACATCAAAATAGACGGCTTGGAGTAACGAGGTAGTCAGGAAAAAGATGACAATTGTTGACAAAAAAGGTGTTTTCAATCGCTGAAAAAGTTGAAAAAAACATTTTCTTAAGGAGTTTAACCTAATCATCAATTCTTAAATGCTTCGCTTTTGCTTTATATTGTCAATCTTTTTATTGTTTATTTCGATAACACGACTTATCTAATACATGACATAAAACTATGAATACAGCTAAGCTCCCTTCACTTGATGGCATTTTATTAGTCGACAAACCGACCAACTGCACTTCTCACGATATGGTGGATTTTGTGAGAAAAAAATTCCGTTTTAAAAAGGTAGGCCATTGCGGAACGTTGGATCCTTTAGCAACTGGCCTCATTATTTTGACTCTGGAACGTGGCACTAAAATCCAGGATCTTCTCATGAGCGAAGATAAAGTTTATGAGGGAACTTTGGAATTAGGAAAAGTCACTGATACCCAAGATGCTCAAGGTAAAATGATTGAAGAACACCCCGTAGCGCCCGAAATCCAAAATCAAATTCCTCAAGCTTTTAAAAAATTTTCCGGCGATTTTTATCAGCTTCCGCCTATGGTTTCTGCCATTAAAAAAGATGGTGTTCCCCTTTACAAACTAGCCCGACAAGGAAAAACGATTGAACGAGAACCACGCCTGGTTCATGTTTATCGTCACGAAATTCAGCGTATTGATCTGCCCGAAGTAGATTTTCTCGTGGAATGCAGCAAAGGATTTTATGTGCGCACTTATTGTCACGATATTGGGCACCTTTTGGGTTGTGGAGGGCATTTGAAAAAATTGCGACGAACGCGTTCCGGCAATTTCAATGTGCAACAGGCGCTCACTCACGATCAACTCAAAGCCATGGAAAGCATCGAGACATTGCGGCCTCACATCATTAGCCTTCCTGAAGTTAGTCGCATTCGAAGGTTTTAAATTTGCGTGAAAACGCTTCATGCCATTTCTGAACTTGTCTCCTTACCAAAACCGTTATGTCTCGCTATTGGTGTATTTGATGGCGTGCATCGCGGTCATCAAGCCCTTATTGCTGCTGTAAAAAAAGAGGCTTTAACCCGACAGGCTCTCGACGTTATTGTCACTTTCGAGCCTCATCCCCTAAAAATTCTTCGCCCCGAAGCCCCACCTCAACTTCTTACTTCAACTCGACATAAGCTTTATATTTTAGAATCTTTCAAAGTTTCTGCAACACTCGTGATTCCTTTTAATTTAGCATTTTCTCAAACCTTACCTGAGGATTTCATTCAACAACTGGTGGATGCTTCTCCATCTTTAAAACTGATCGGCATCGGTCATCGTTGGGAGTTTGGTTATCAAAGAATGGGCAACGCCAAACTGTTAGAAAAATTGGGACAACGCTATCATTTCGATGTTTTAGAATTATCCCCCGTCATTGAAGATAATGAAACCATTAGTAGCACCCGCATTCGTCAAGCCGTTCGTGATGGCAATCTGCATCAAGCAGCCCTTTTGCTAGGCCGCCCTTTTTCACTTTTTGGTAAAGTAGTTAAAGGCCAGGGCTTGGGAGAACAACTCCAATTTCCTACAGCCAACCTCGATTTAGAAGGAGAAAAATTGCCTCCCTTTGGTGTTTATGCCGCTCGATGTCAGGTTCAAAACCAAACCTATCAAGCCGCGGTCAACATTGGAATTCGTCCAACTTTTAACTCCAATACACCAACTGTAGAAGCTCATTTATTAAATTTTACAGGCGATTTATACGGAAAAGATATAGAAATTTTTCTTCTCAAAAAAATTCGTGACGAAAAAAAATTTTCCGGTGTAGAAGATTTAAAACAACAGATTAAAAAAGATATTGAACAAATCAAAAAAACTTAACCAATTAACGTGTTTGATTCAAAGTCGTATGATTTTGAACTCTCTGATTTTCCACAATTGGTGGTGGAGAGTAAGTATCAGGATTAATTGCATCCGGCATACGATAGCTTGCAATTTTATCAACAGAAAAAGCGGAAATTTTTACTTGATCGCTTTGGTTACCACCTAATAAATAAACCGTTTTTCCATCTTTTGAAACTCCAGCAACAAAACCGACATGCCCCTTGCCTTTTCCATAATCAATCACTGCAATGGCACCATAAACAGGTTCTTCAGCTTCCTGTCCCCAATTTTTCCAAGACAAAGCTGCCGCACTATTGGTACCTGGATAACCCGCTTGTTCCATAGTCCAATTTACAAATGAACTACACCAAGGTGTTTCGTCATCATTAGCTCTCAATTTAGTGGAATCATGATACTCAATAATTCGCTCAGAATTCTCAGAACCGCTAATTTCTTTAATACCACTCGCATCTTCACAGCCTGCCATAAGCATCCAGTTGCTAGGATCACAAATTGGAGCAACCAATTCTTTTGTAGTCAAAATATCACGTCGCCCTCGTCCAATCGCTAAAAAATTTTTGGGCTGCATATAAAAATTCAAACCTGCAAAAAAACCTTCTTTTAAAGGTGCTTGAGGTGCTTTTCCCACACCACTCATAATAATTTCGTTTTCCATATTTTTTATTTTCTAAGATTTTTGTTTAATGCAATTTGAAATTCACTAACAAGTTGATCACTCGTAATTCCACTCAAAATCCAAATCATTAACTGTTCATAAGAAACAGCACGCCCAAAACGTTTTTTAATTAGCTCTGAGGCTTGAAAAAATTCTCGCATAATTAGATCGGGAATTTTTAGCACAACATCATGTTGAGTTTCTAAAAGAGCTTTTTCTGATTTTTTCACATTGAAAATATTCTTTAAAGAAACAAATTCGCTCAACTATTTTCTTCCACTCTGTTTCGCAGCTGATCGCAAGGCCAGAGCCTCTTCAAATTCTTTAATCAAATAATCTTCTCGAATTTCACTTAAAATCCAGACCATCAATAATTCGGGTGAAATATCGTAATCGTATTCTTTTTGAATTTTTTGAGAAGCTCGCTGAAATTCACGAAGCAAATTTTGAGGCAATTTCAAACAAAACTCGACATCTTTATTAGAAAAATTCTTTTTAACTGTTTTCTGAGTGTTACGAGTAGTTTTTTTCTTCACTAGATTAAGAATATCCGATTTATAAAAAATATCAATCGACTAACTTTAGTTTAATAATTTAACTTTGGTGCAACTGCCCCCGGCGTGGGAGCGGTTTGCAATTCGCCCTTGTTAAGCGCATCCCAAACTGATTGTTTACAATCTACACTTTCTCCCCCCTTCACAGCTAGTTTACGACCCACTTCATTATTATTCACGTCCATTACTATTTCTTCAGGTGGATTCTCGCCATATTGCTCATGAATATTCCCAATCTTTTCTGCCTGGTCAGTACCTAACTCTTGTGCCATTCGACATGATAAATATGCATGACGAAAAGCATCTCTTTGCCCGTTATGTCTACCAGGAAGCCCAGTTTTATCGGAAACTTGAAAAGCTTCTTCTCCTATATTACTAGCTTCATTAGCATCCAGAGGCCCAACCGCTAAAACTTGAGTTCTAACTTCAGGTTTATCAAAAAATTTTTTAATTTTATCATAAATTTCACCCATATAAAATCCCTTTGTTTTTTCTTATTCTATCAATTTTGTGCTTTTTGAGCAACAAAATAACGATCTTTCAAAGATAAATCTTTCAGAACCTCTATTTCAATTAAACCGCTCTGCTCTCCCATGTGCATGACCTCATTTTTTTGATCTTCTCCCATTTCCAACAAAAGCCATCCACCCGATTTTAAATAATTATCAGCCTTTTCGATAAGATTTCGGATGATAGCCAAACCATTTTCTCCACCATCCAAAGCTGGCTCAGGATCCGCTTGAACTTCTGGAGATAAATTTTTTAAAATGGAAGTAGGTAGATAAGGAGGATTTGAGACGATAATGTCCACTAAAGGCATTGTTTCTTCCAAAAGATTACATTGAATCAATTGCAATCGATCCACCACTTTTAATTTTTCAGCATTCTCTTGGGTCAAAGCGAGCGCTTCAGAGCTTATATCACTTGCAATTGCCTTCCATCCCGGTTTTTGCAATAGAAACGTAATGGCAATAACTCCGCTCCCCGTCCCCACATCCCACAAAACTCCTTCTTTTTGAGTCGCTTTACTCAAAGCAAGCTCCACCAATTTTTCCGTTTCAGGACGTGGCACTAAAGCTCGCGCATCCGATTTAAAAGTGTAACCATAAAACTCAGCAGTTCCAATAATATGTTGCAAAGGCTCACGGCTTGCACGTCGTTTTACCAAGTTCCTCAATCGCGCTAAATCGCCCTCGTCAATTTCTCGATCAAACTGCAAGTAAAGATCAAGCCGTTTGACTCCCAACCCAAAAGCGATCAACTGTTCCGCATTCAATCGCGGCGAATCAACTCCCTGTTTCTGAAAATAATCGGAAGTAATTTGAATGAGCTCCAAAAGCTTCATTGCAACTCCGCCAATCGCGCTTCCAAATGATTTTTTCTTAAGGCTTCTAGCATCTCTTCAATGCTACCCTCCATGAATTCGCTCAAATTATAAAGTGTTAAATTAATGCGATGATCCGTGATTCGATTTTGCGGATAATTGTAAGTGCGAATCTTTTCATTGCGATCTCCCGTCCCTACTTGGCTTTTGCGATTGGCAGCATATTTGGCATCCTCTTCTGCGCGCTGCTTTTCTAACAATCGAGAACGTAAAACATTTAAGGCTTTTTCACGATTTTTTAATTGGGATCGTCCATCCTGACATCGCACAATCATACCGCTAGGAATATGCAAAACTTGCACCGCTGAATCAGTAGTATTAACACCTTGCCCACCTGGCCCTCCCGAGCGACACACCTCAATACGCAACTCATCCGGACGAATCACAATATCCACCTCCTTCGCTTCGGGCAAAACTGCTACCGTGGCGGTGGAAGTGTGAATACGACCTTGCGCTTCAGTTGCAGGAACACGCTGCACACGATGCACACCACTTTCAAATTGAAAATATTTGTAAACCTCTTCACCAAACACTTGAAAAATCACTTCGCGAATACCGCCCAATTCGCCTGGACTCAAATCCATAACCTCCCATTTCCAGAACGGATTTTTTTCAATATAACGCGTATACATTCGGTAAAGATCAGCAGCAAACAAAGTCGCTTCACTGCCACCCGTGCCCGCGCGAATTTCAACAATCACATTTCGCTCTTCATCAGGATCGGCTGGCAATAAAGCCGCCTGAGCCGCTAAAGCTAAATGAGCATGTTTCGCCTTTAACTCCTCTTGTTCCGCCTCCAACATCTGAAGAAACTCAGGATCTTGCTCTGCACCATCCGCTAAAAGTTTTTCATTGGCCGTCAAATTGCGAGAAACTTCTTGCAACGCTTCATAGTCAGCCAAAGCGGCTTTTAAACGACTATGTTCCCGCGTGACCTCCTGCGCCTTTTGAGGATTAGAAAAAACGCTTCCCTCAGAAAGTTGCGCTTCCACTTCCTGAAACCGTTTTCGCAATCGTTCAAAATGAGGTGTTAAATCCAGCATAAACTATATTTTTTCGTTACTAAAAACAAAACAGGCGAGGAAAGTTAACCCTTCCTCACCTGCTAAAATGATATCTCAGCTACTTCTTAGCTTTAGTTTTTTTATTTCCAGCAATCAAAGTCGTGCCGTAGCGTTTACTAAATTTTTCTACGCGCCCCGCAGTATCGACAAATTTTTGCTGGCCAGTAAAGAAAGGATGACAAGCCGCACAAATACTAATATGCAAATCACGCTTCGTCGAACGAGTATGATAAGTTGCGCCACAGGAACAACGAATCGTTGTTTCCGCATAATCTGGGTGAATCTCAAGTTTCATAAACAATATTTCGTTAGCATGCTTTTTCATGAAGTCAACTGCCGCTTTTTAGACAAGAAATAACATTGATCCTCAGCTAGACTGGCTTATGCTAAAGATAAGAAACGATAAGCTTTTATGATTACGCATCAACCTTACCATTTTACTCTGAACGGAAAAAAAATTCAAATTACTGATGAATCTCCGAATTTAACCCTTCTGCAATATTTGCGACAAAATGGTCACATTGGCTCCAAAGAAGGTTGTGCTGAGGGTGATTGCGGCGCGTGCACAGTAGCGATTTTGGAACGCAATGCAAAAGGTGAAGCCTCTTATCGTGCGGTAAATAGTTGCATTATGCTCCTCCCCATGTTGGCGGGTCGCGAAGTGATCACTTCGGAAGGATTAGCCTGTCATGAAACCTTACACCCGGTGCAGCAAGCGATGGTGGCCAATCACGGCTCGCAATGCGGTTATTGCACGCCGGGTTTTGTCATGTCACTCTTTGAAGCTTACTATCGCAAAGATCTGAAGCAACAATGGCAAATTAACGATCAACTTTGCGGCAATTTATGTCGTTGCACGGGTTATCGACCTATTCGCGATGCTGCAGTGGAAGTATTAACAGGACGATTTAAAAATGGTGTGACTGATCCTTTTGCGGAAAGATTGGAATGCGTTAAAAATGAGTCACAATTAGCGCCCGGTCAATATGCGCCTAATTCGAAACAATTTTTCTTACGTCCCAGTTCTCTCAAAGAGCTTTTGCAAATGATTCATGAGTTTCCCGATGCGCGACTTATCGCAGGCGGTACAGAACTGGGAGTCGATATTGCAAAAAATTTCAAATATCATCCTTACTTAATTTCCACAGAAGCCGTAGGGGAACTCAAAACGATTACCTCTACCAAACAAGAATGGCACATTGGCGCCGCAGCTACTCTCACCCAAATTGAGGAAACGTTACAAGGCGAAATTCCTTCCATTCAAAAAATGTTAACCGTATTTGCATCGCGCCAGATTCGCAATCGCGCCACGCTTGGAGGAAACCTGGTAAACGCCTCCCCTATTGGCGATATGGCACCGGTTTTATTGACTTTAGACGCGCGTCTCATTGTTGCCTCGATGGATGGTGAAAGGGAAATTCCGATTGATCAATTTTTCCTGGCTTATCGCAAAACTGCTTTAGAACCTCGCGAAATTTTGAAATCCATTATTATTCCCAGACAATTACCCGGGCGCGCCAATTCCTTCAAAGTCTCTAAGCGAATGGAATTGGATATTAGCACCGTGGCTGCTGCATTTCGTGTGGAATTGGATGATGCAGCACAGGTTAAAACCGCGCGTCTTGCTTATGGGGGTGTCGCAGCAACACCTGTACGCGCTAAAAAAACAGAACAGTTTTTACTTAATAAAGCGTGGAATCGCGAAACATTGACTGAAGCAATGGCTATCATTAAAGATGAATTCACGCCTATCACCGATGCACGCGGCACTGCGGATTATCGTCGTGAACTCATCCCTAGTTTATTGGAAAAATTTTTCGATGAAGAAGAATTTCCCATCAATTATAATGCCATTACGCCGATTCCAGCTCCCGCAATTCGACCGATTCCACATGAAAGCGGTCATAAACATGTCGCTGGCACCGCAATTTATGTCGACGATGCAGCGGAACCTGCTGGTATGCTCGAAGTCTGGCCAGTTTGTTCGCCTTACGCCCATGCGCGAATTATTAAACGCGATGCTCATCTTGCAAAACAAATGCCTGATATTGTTGCCGTGCTCATGGCAGAAGATGTGCCAGGTGAAAATGATGTGGGCGCGGTGCGACACGATGAAATTTTGCTCGCTGACAAAGAAACGCTTTACCACGGTCATCTGGTCGCACTAGTAGTTGGAAAAACTCAGGAAGCCTGTCGCGCAGCAGCCGCAAAAGTTCAAGTAGAATACGAACCTTTGGAGCCTGTAATTGATTTAAAAAAAGCAATCGCTCAAAACATGTTTCATACTGATCCGCATGTGATGGAACGAGGCGACGCAAAGAAAGTATTAAACAATTCGCCCAACACTTTAGTTGGCGATTTTCATTTTGGCGGTCAGGAACATTTTTATCTCGAAACTCACGCGGCATGGGCCGAACCGGGCGAAGATGGAGAAATGTTTGTGAGTTCATCCACGCAACACCCGTCCGAAATTCAAATTGTTGTCGCTCGCGTTTTGGGTGTTTCACGACACAAAGTCGTCTGCCAAAGCCCGCGCATGGGCGGTGGATTTGGTGGAAAAGAAACGCAAGGCAACACTCCCGCTGCGCTTGCTGCTATTGCTGCCCGAAAAACTGGTAAACGCGTCCGAGTGCGTCTCAACCGAGAACAAGACATGATTCTTAGCGGAAAACGTCATCCGTTTTATGCGCAATTTAAAATCGGTTTTGATAACGAAGGCAAATTACTGGCTTTGCAGGCGGATCTTTTTGCCGATGGGGGTTGGGCTTTGGATTTATCGCAAC
This sequence comes from Verrucomicrobiia bacterium, assembly GCA_019694135.1. Taxonomy (NCBI): domain Bacteria; kingdom Pseudomonadati; phylum Verrucomicrobiota; class Verrucomicrobiia; species Verrucomicrobiia bacterium. The sequence continues at coordinate 234,407 of JAIBCM010000003.1, forward strand.
CTGTGGCCGATCGTGCGCTTTTTCATTTAGACAACTCTTATTACCTTCCCAACGTTCGCGCTACCAGTCGTGTTGTGAAAACTCATATTGCTTCCAACACAGCATTCCGCGGTTTTGGCGGTCCTCAAGGCATGTTGGTAATTGAAGAAATTATGGATCGCATCGCGCGTCAATTAGGTTTACCTCCCGAAACGGTTCGCGAGCGAAATCTTTATCATGGCACGGGTGAAACGAACACAACGCACTACGGGCAAGTTATCGAAGATAATCGTTTGCAAAAAATTTGGCATGAACTCATTCGCTCTTCCGACTTTCATCAACGTCGTAAACAATTAAAACAACGCAATGCAGAAAATGCCCGCTTTAAACGCGGCATTGCCATTACGCCGGTTAAATTTGGGATTTCTTTCACTTTGACACACATGAATCAGGCTGGAGCTTTTGTAGTGATTTATGCCGATGGCAGTGTGCAACTCAACCACGGCGGCACAGAAATGGGGCAAGGGCTTCACACTAAGATGATAGCGGTCGCTGTGAAAGAGCTGGGCGTCAAAGTCGAACAAATTCGTGTGATGAACACAAGCACCGATAAAGTGCCAAACACCTCTCCTACTGCTGCTTCCAGCGGCTCCGATCTCAATGGACAAGCCGTGAAAAATGCCTGTGTCATATTGCGCGAACGTTTGACACCCGTGGCAATGAAATTGTTGGAGGAAGAATTTCAGCAAAAATCGTCCGGGATCATTTTTGAAGATGGCGAAGTTTATGACAAAAAATTTCCGCACAACAAAATTTCTTTTATCGCTCTGACCCAACGCGCTTATGTCGAACGCATCAGTTTATCAACCACGGGTTTCTTCGCGACTCCCGGTATTTATATGGACTGGAGCAAGGGCAAAGGAAATCCTTTCCTTTATTTTGCCTGCGGTGCAGCAGTGACGGAAGTAGAAATCGATAGTTACACGGGCATGAATCGCATTTTGCGAGTCGATATTTTGCATGATGTTGGAAGCTCTCTTAACGAAGCGGTGGATCGTGGCCAAATCGAAGGTGCGTTTGTTCAAGGCATGGGCTGGTTAACCTGCGAAGAATTAAAATGGGATGATAAAGGCAAGCTCCTTACTAAATGCGCTAGTACTTATGCAATTCCTGCCATTAGCAACGCACCGATTGAATTTAATGTGAAACTGCTGCCCGATGCGGCACAACACAACACCATTCACGGCAGCAAAGCCGTGGGAGAACCACCTCTCATGCTTGCAATTTCTGTGCGTGAAGCGCTTCGTGACGCTATCGCAGCCTTTAGCGAGTCAGGCGAACAAATTCCTCTTCCCTCACCCGCTACGAATGAAGCGATTTATTTAACTTTGAAAAATAGGCAAACTTCAAAAAGTAACAAATCTAACAAAGAAAAGAAATCTCTTAAAGTCTCTGCTTAACACCCGTAATTTTTTTCTTTTTTTCTTCGCTTTCCTCTTGTTGTTCTTGCTGCTCTTGCTTTTCAGATTCAGGGTCTTTGAGCAAGGGAGATTTTTGCATTTTATCGATCTGTTCTGCAGTCCAGCGTTTGGCATTTGAAGCAGGATCAAATTCTCTATTAATATTACAAACTGCCATAACATTTCTTGCATCTTCGGGCTTTGGCGGGCAAGAGTATTTGTCAGCATGATACGGGTAATGATGATCCTGCGTTAAAACATGACCAATTTCATGAGCTAAAACGAAAGGCACTTTTGTATCAGACATCACAACATTGTTAATACGATTATCATCAGGACTTTTATCGTTTAAAATCGTGTCTTCCTTGTAAATTTTAGCATAAGCTACTGCTATATTATCTTTTGAAGGAGGATCCACCTTATCAAACTTGCCCACATAAAAAACCTGAACATCTCTAGGATTTGGAGTTGCTAATTTATCAAATAATACCTTTTCATCGCTTTCGCTGAAACCATCCGATAAATTGACACCCTCCGGAACATCGACAGAAACAATATTGGCATTAATCTTAATCCCAACCGATGCATAAATCTCATTAGCCTCTTCAACTTGCCTCTCAACATCTTCTCGGCTCGCCGCTTCTTGACCATCTTTTTTAAGAATATTAATGGTTATATCAAGTTCTTTAACAATAGGCACTTTAGCTGTGGTTGAAATATTTTTTTCAGGATAATCAACCTTAACTTCACCTCCCAGCATTGTTTGAAAGGTTTGATCGCATTGCATCACTTTCTTATCACATTGATTATCTTCAATTTTATTTACAACTACAGCATCATCAATGGCATCAGACGTTAATAATAAGGGTTTCGACTCAAAAATCCCCGACCCTTCTGCCGTTTCGTTTAAGACAACTTTTCTGTCTTTCTCATCATATTTAGGATTTGGATTTTGAGTGGATAATGTAACATTTATTTGTTTTTCACCACTTTCATTGATATCTTTCAATCGAATAAAAAACTTATTGTCATCGTTATTGGGATCAAAGGTTGCTTTTCCAGGATTAACTCCATCTTTAGTTTTTACATAATGAGCTTCAACAAAAGATTTTTCCATGGTCCCCACGTTAAGCTCCTCTGTTGGCTTTTTCTCAGCATCAAGAATTTCTAAAACGGGCGGACCAGCAGCAGCTTGAAAAACGGTTTGATTAGAGTTTCGATTGGTTTCGGTTTGTTGAGACGACTCTTCAGGTTTTCTGATTTGTCCCATGAAAAAGACATATAAGCTAAAATTAATTATATTTCAAATGCAATATTTTTATTCAACTTGCTCTAAAATTTAGCTTTGTTAGGTTAGACTTTTATATGAAAGAACAATTCATGCGAGAAGCGATCCATATGGCGGATCATGGAATGTGTAAGGGTCATGGAGGGCCGTTTGGAGCGGTTATTGTTAAAGATGGAAAAGTGATCGGTCGCGGATGCAATCAAGTGACTTCCACCAATGATCCTACCGCTCATGCCGAAATGGTTGCCATTCGTGACGCATGTAAAAATGTGAAAGATTTTTCTCTGGATGGCGCTGAAATTTACACCAGTTGTGAACCGTGTCCCATGTGTTTAGCAGCGATTTATTGGGCGCGAATTGCTAAAATTTATTACGCGAACACTCGCAAAGATGCTGCGGATATTGGGTTTGATGATGATTTTATTTATCGTGAAGTTCCGCTGCCTTTGGAAAAACGTTCGCTCAAGATTGAACCTTTACTGCGCGAAGAAGCGCAACGCGCTTTTCAAGATTGGCTCAAAAAAGAGGATAAAATTCCTTATTGAGTCGAAGTTAAAGGCGCGCATCTTATGATAGGATTAAGATGCTGAATTTATGACTCATTTTTTTGAACAGATTGCTACTGTGTCGCAATCCGCTCAGCCTGCGGTTTTAGGCATCATTACGCGGGTAAAAGGTTCCAGCCCTCAAAAGCCCGGCGCTAAAGCGCTTTTTTTCCCGGATGGCCGCATCATCGGAACTTTGGGCGGTGGCTGTTTGGAAGCAGAAATTCAAAAACGGGCGATTGCTTCGTTGCAAACGCAAAAAGCTGAATCTTTTGATCTGTTGCTAGATCATGATTTTGGTTGGGATGATGGGCTTATTTGTGGTGGTAAAGTTTTTGGCCTTATTTTACCGCAAGCAATCCAAGAAATTTCGCTTTGGCAAAAACTGGCTCGAAGAGAAGAAAAAATTCGGTGGGGTATTGATGAAAATTTTACTGTCGTAGAAAATCCGGTTAAAGATAAGGTTTTATACGAAGAAACCACTTATCCTCCGGTGCATTTATGGATTGCCGGTGCAGGACACATTGCCAAAGCTCTGGCGCCTTTGGCGGCTTCATTAGATTTTTCTGTAACAGTTTTTGACGATCGCCCTACCCTTGCCAGTCACGAAAATTTTACTAAAGAAATCCAGCTTAAAACCGATTATTGGGATAATCTTTTAACCATTCGCCCACCCGATCATCAAAAAACGTTTGGCGTAATTGTCACTCGAGGTCATAAACATGACGCCTTGGTGCTACGACATTGGATTCATTACTCTTTCGACTTTTTAGGAATGATTGGCAGCAAGAGAAAGGTTCAAATTATTCGCGATCACTTTCTCCACGAAAAATTAGCTACTGAAATCCAATTTAATCGCGTACAATGTCCCGTAGGGATTAATATCGAAGCCCAAAGTCCGCAAGAAATTGCAGTGAGCATTGCAGGTCAATTGATTCAATCGCGTTCATCATTAATTTTTTAATTTCACCAGCTTAATCATTCGCTCGTTTAAATTCTCGCAAACGCCCTTTAAACGCCAGCTGCACCCATTCCCAGCGTTTATTAAGGGAAAGTCGTGCTGGAATCAAAGGCATAAACCCAACTAAATTTTGATTTCTTAACGCCGCTTCAAGATTGTTTTGCTCTCGAATTAAAGCATTACTGATATCTTCATCCGTAATCGTTCGCGATTTTTCGAGTGGATTGCCAATTTGAATTAAAATAAAAGGTTTTTCTTCTTTCAAAAATTCATAGCGAAAAATAACCGGTAAAAGTTGCGCGCGCGGCACGTTATTAGCCAAATAGGCTGTTCCCTCTTTTACTTCAATGGGAGTGTAGATAGAAGTCGTCTTTCCTTGAGGGAAAATCCAGCATAATGATTCAGGATTTTGCAATAATTGAATCGTATAACGCACCGAAGCCGCCGCACGAAGAGGATTGGACGTGTCGACCGAATACATTCCCAGCCAAGTGAAAAAACGATAATATTTTAATTGTTTTTCCTCCATCATACAAAAAGTCGCTTTTTGCGAATTGAATCGTGTTAGATAAAAAGTCAAAAAACCATCCCACCAATTAGTATGATTAGCAAAACAAATAGCTGGATGCGTTTTTTCCAATTTAGAATAGTTTTCTAAACCTTTAACATAAATGCCTGAAAAATTACGTCGCAAAAGCCAGCGACAATAAAGGTAAAAAAGACTGTCCAACAAAGGATTTTTATTGGCGGGAATCACAAGAACCCTTTTTATAAAGCCAATAAGCTTTTAAAACAAGTCGGAGTTTTTTGAATAAAGAGACATGATGCCTAACAGAAACATCATAGTCGTGTTTGGCAATCTCATCCAAAATCGCAGCATACACATATCTCATAATCCAAACCGTAAATTGAGAACCATCATCAGCCAAAGAAGAAATGCCTTTTTCGCTTGTTAGATAATATTCTTGCGCACGTTGAGCAAAGAAAATGGCGTATTTTTTCCAATTTTCCTGAGTAAAACCGTTTGTTAAATCGACCTGATACGACTCCAATTCTTCTGCAGGTAAATAAACTCGATGGTTTTCATAATCTTCTTTCACATCACGTAAAATATTGGTCAATTGCATCGCAATCCCCAGGCTAATCGCGTGCTCTTTCGCGTTCGGATCTTTTATTTCAAAAATGTGACTCATGATAAGTCCCACCACTGACGCAACGTAATAACAATAATCCTCCAGATCTAACCAGGTCTTGATTTGAATGGAAGGTTGAGCATCCATTTCTACTCCTTTGATTAAATTTTCAAAGTGGCCTTTCGGGATTCGATAAGTTCGAATCGTGGAATAAAAAGCGTCTGCCCAATCGAATTGCTCTGGAACATTTTTGGAATAAAATTGATTCAGTATCTTTCTAAGGTTCTGAGCAACTTCCAATTGATCTTCAAAAGATGTGCTGCAATCCATTCTATCATCGACATAACGACAAAAAGCGTAAACAGCATAAGCAGCATCTTTTTTCTTTTTAGGTAAAGCGAAGGAAGCAAAGTAAAAACTTCTAGCATGTTGACGAGTCATTTCCCGAGCGGCTTGGAAACTTTGCTGCAAATGTGAAGATTTAGCGGTTGGCATTCAAAAAATAATTACGCTGCTTTTCACTAATTGGCATTTCCATTTTTTCCATTACCATTAGTAAATCCTCCCAAACTTTGCGTTTTTCAGTGTTGCTCTGATTTCTTAAAAGATAAGCGGGATGATAAGTTGGCATTACTGGGATATCTTGAAATTGAAGCCAGTGCCCACGCAATTTCCCAATCGGCGCTTCGACCCCTAAAAGACCAGTAACCGCCGTTGCACCCAACGCAATAATAGCTTTCGGTTGAATTAGTTCAATCTGCTCCTTGAGATAAGGTAAACAAGTGTTCATCTCTTCAATGGTTGGTTTACGATTGCCTGGCGCACCTGGCGGCATATCGGGACGACATTTCAAAACATTGGAAATATAAACTTCATCACGCGATAAATCCATTGCTTCCAACATTTTATTGAGTAATTGTCCAGCCCGCCCCACAAAAGGTTCCCCCAAACGATCCTCATCCGCTCCAGGGGCTTCTCCAACCAACATCAATTGGGCATCAATATTGCCAATACCGAAAACAACCTGAGTGCGACTCCTGACAAGATGCGGACACTTTTGACAGACCAATGCAATGTTTTTTAAATGTTCAAGTTTCTTTTTTTTATCGTTTTCAGAAAGATGTTCATGATGCGTTTTTTCTGAATTTTCTTTTTTCATAGAGGATAGATTTGGAGTTATTTTGGAAAAATCCGCAACACTTGAAAATCGAATAAAACGATCTCCTCGTTTTTTGCGTTGCTCTAAATATTGCAAAAGAATTTCAGAAGTTTTTGCCATGACGCAGTTGCTCAAGTAAGTGAATAAAATCTTCGGGCAAACCCGCCTCAATTACCATCTCTTTTTTAGTAAGAGGATGCTGAAAAATAAGTCGTCTCGCATGCAGCATTTGCCGAGGTGCTTGAGATGCAACTTTACCATAAAGTTTATCTCCAAGCACCGGACATCCTATGGAAAGCAAATGAACTCGGATTTGATGCGTACGCCCTGTTAAAATTTGACACTCTAAAAAGCTCGCAGCCTTGAATTTCTCTATTATTTTATATCGCGTAATAGCTAGTTTGCCTTTTTTCGAAACTGCCATCTTTTTTCGATGAACGGGATGCCTCTCTATTGCTGATATAATTTCTCCTTCCGATTTCTTAGGGAAAGATTGGGCTAAAACTTGATAAAATTTTTGAATTTTTCGATCCTTAAATTGCTGTGATAAAGCCTGATGAGCTTTATCAGTTTTAGTAACAAGCAACACGCCACTTGTTTCCTTATCCAAACGATGAACGATTCCTGGCCTTTCCACACCACCGATCCCCGAAAGCGAGCCCCGGCAATGATGCAACAAAGCGTTAACCAGTGTCCCTTCAGAATGTCCAGGAGCCGGATGCACAACCAAACCCTGCGGTTTGTTAATTGCTAGAAATTCATCATCTTCATATAAAATCTGCAATGCAATTTCTTCGGGTTTCAAATTCAAAGATTGCATCGGCGGAAAATGAATCGTTATCTCATCTCCTATTCGAACTCGAATAGAAGATTTCGCCGATTTTTGATTTACTAAAATACACGAACCGCGAATTAATTGTTGAATCCGAGAGCGCGTTAATTCAGGATTTTTTTTAACCAACCATTGATCAACGCGCAACCCCGCTTCATCCACAAATAAAACCCGATCCATATCAATGGATTACTCTAACCTACTCAGGGAAAAATTTTTCAAATTTTACCGTGCCATCTGCCATAACAACGACATTTCCCGAAGAATATATCTGATTTTTTCCAACAAACAAATAAAGTTGATCTCGATCCTCTGCATAAAAAAAATCTTTAGGACAAACTCCACCATAAAAAAAATCTGGTAGATCACCTGCTTGATGTTTGGGCTGAGTCGGATCATACCAAGCCTCATCAGGAACACCATAAGCTTTAAGCTGCCTTTGCCACCATTTCATATCACTGGACAATTGTTCCGTAGATTTTGCAGTTTCTGGATTCATATCATCAAACATTTTTTGCGCTCCAGAATAAAGTTGTTGAGCACGAGAGAGACACTTGGTTGTATTAATGTGCTTACGAAACGTGAAAAATGTGGGTATTGAAATCCCTATCAACAATGCGATTAGAGACATTGTAATTAAAAGTTCTAAAAGAGTAAAAGCCTTTTGCGATTTCAAACCTTAAGACATTAACGATAAACTTTCGTTGTGGGAATACCAAAAAAATTCGGAACAGTAGAGATTTTTTTTGCCTCAACTATAACACCTGGGACTGTTTTAGAACTTCTTATAATAGTAACCCCAGTTTGCCTATCAAAATCCACACGCATATTATTGTTATCAGAGGTGTACTCAACGTTACCTCTCATTATTTTTCCAGGCGCTTTTTTCTGATAAAACATTATTCCTTCAACTAATAATTCAGCTGAAAATCTTTGAATAAATGGAATTTCTACGGGGCCAAATGAAAAGGTAATATTCCTATTTTTAGAATCACCTGGTATAGAAATAATATTAGTCCCAGAACCTAGGGTGCTTCCAAAAGGTAAAACCAAAACGGATCCTCGCGTATTAACTTTTCTTCCCGCAACAAATAAAAACCCTTGCAAAACTCGACCTTCATGAAATCCCAGGGGGCTAAAATTTAAAGTAAAAGTAAAAAGTCCTCCATTCAAAACAAAAGTAAAACCTTCTCCAGTAGTATCATTAAAAGTAATAGGAATACGTTGTGGTCCAATCATACATTGATAAGTTCCAACAATTTTAATATCTCGTTCAGCTTGGGCTTTAAGCTGAGTACTGTTAACAAACACTAATGTTAAAACAACAAGTAAAATTATGATTTTTTGTTTCATAGACTTAGCGGCTTGCAGTTTTTTGTGAAGGTATGACTAATGGTTCAGGTGGATTGACTAATTCTCCTGTTGGCGTAATTAATTTAGGGGTCACAAAAATCACCAAATTCTTTTTAATCGATTGCTCTACATCTGAACGAAAAAATCGACCTAAAAGAGGAATATCGCCAAGAATGGGAATCTTATCTTTAATTTTTTGAACATCTTCACGTAATAAACCGCCTAAAATAACGGTGGACCCATCTTTAACCTGAACACTTGTCTCAATACGTCGAGAATTAAATACTGGCATATTAATAACGTTTTCAGTTAAAACAAAGGTTTGATCCCCATCAGCTACGGTCATAGGTGTACCATAATTAATAAATCCTTCAAAATCTTCGACCAAAGGAACAAGATTAAGATCAATCGTTTGATTATCAGGACCAACCTCCGGGGTGACGTTTAAAATAACACCGACTTCTCTATCAGTAAAATTAGAAGGTTGTGCCGGAGTAATAACAGGCGGCGGTTGACTAATAAGATTATTAACGTCATTTGCTCCACCACTTGATGTGGTAGGAGGCAATTCAGGAGCATCATAAGTATCAGCATAAGAAAATCGACGAACAATTTTTATGGTAGCTTGTTCACCACTACGAGCCACCACTTTCGGCGCTGACAAAAGATCGACTGATTTTTTCTGAGCTAAAGTTCGGATTAAAACATCAATATTATATTTGGCAATACCCACAGCAAAATTAAAGCTATTGGGTATAGGTCTCGCATCAATACCGTTATTTTGAGAAAGCAAAGCATCGACTGAATTAGGTTTGATATGAGCCGAACTTCGTAATCCATCAAAATGGTTTAATCCATCCATATCAAGAGGGGAAAAATTACCTGATGGACGAGTATAATTTCCCTCTTTCACTACGTTCATTGCAATCGAAAGTTCATCAAAATCGGTTTGATTAAGTTCGATAAACTTGGCCTCAATTTCAACCTGAGCAGGAATATCGGTTGGAGAACCAACTAAGGCATCAATGAGCTCCAAATTAGCCGGAGAATTTCGAACAGTCAATTTACTGGACGCTGAAGAATAAGAAGCGCTAGCGCCTTCAGGAAAAGTAACACCTCGTGATTCTAAAACTTTTCGAATATCGGTTTCTCGCTCAAATTGCACTTTTTCCATAAGAGAACGACTAAAAGATCTTCGTGTGCGAGAACCCCCTTGTTGTTCTCCACCCGTTTCAACATTAAAAAAGTCTGGTTTAACACGATACTCTTTGGTCAATAACTGATCGGTTGGCGCTGTTAAAGGAAGAATACTCACCGAAAACTCATCCATTTGATATTTTAAATTGGCTAAACGCGTCGCATAACGAATGACTTCCTCTAAAGGAACACTCTGAAGATTTAATGTTACCTCAGATCCCATTGAGTCAGGAGTTAAACGCGAAACAAAATTAATACCCTTTCTTTCGGGATCGAGTTCTTTACTTTTTACATTGAGAAAATCAATAACATCTAAAATGCTAGCTCGATCAAAAGCTACTTGAGGCAGAATAATCGTTTTTAATTTTCTGCTAAGATTTTCTACATTGGAACGTGTTAAAGGGGCATTGGCAAAAATTCCGGAATCCGAAATCACATCTTTGGGAATGGGCATTTCCCATTTTTCAGTAACTTCAGTCATGCCTTGAAAACGAGCTACTTCTTGAGCTTTTTTAGCATAACGCAACTTATGATCTAACACCTTATCTAATCGCTTACGTGCCGTGCTATTGAAAGGATCGATCGTCAAAATTTGCTGATATTTTTTCTCTGCCTCATCAAATTGAGCCGTGTCCAATAAATCATCACCCTCTTGCAACAAAGTATTCACATCTGCCACATCTTTTAAATAACGCGGAGTAATAGCAGGATTATCACGTTCAATCATGGGCTTACCCTCTTGATCTAAAGCAATACCCATCGCAGCATACAAACTCGCTCGCTCTGCTTGAATGCGAGAATCTTTAGGCGCAAAAGATAACGCTTCATCAGCATTCGCTCTAGCTTCATCCAAAAGGTTGGCTTTTAAATTTTCATGAGCTAATTGTATCAAGGCAACGGCTGCCCCATCATAAGCCTTATTTTGCAACGGCGCGGTCGCCGGAGAAGGAGCCGGTAAAAGAGCTACAATCGCACGATATTTTTCTAAAGCTTCTTTATAACCTTGCGCTTCTAACAAAGCATTTCCCTCTCTGAGTAAAGCAGTTCCTCGAATCACAGCTTGTTGACGCTTTAATACTGCAGTTTGAGAAGCTTTTTGTGCGCTGATATAATCGGACTGATCAACATTCCCATTCCCTAGCAAAGCCAAAGGTGCTATACCTAATAAAAAGAAACAAAAAATTTTATAATAACAAAGTTTCATTTATTTCATCCTTCCCTGAGGCTCATTTACTATCCTCAACTCCTGAGGCTCTTGAGTCGAATCCCAACGAGGAACCTCAGCAAAAGTAGGATTATTATCAAAGCTTTGTGTATCTTCAAAATTACGTTTATTAAAAAGTTCTCCATCAGATCGAATCAAATTACAGGTAACAAAAATCAACAGATTCTTTTTAATGCTTTGATCAATTTTCGAACGGAAAAGACGCCCTAATAATGGTAAATCGCCCAGTAAAGGAATTTTATCATCAACTTTTTGAATGTCTTCCCGGATTAATCCACCTAATAAAACTGTTTGACCATCTTCAATACTCAATCGCGTTTTAACCTCTCGATAATTAAAAACAGGTGTGTTAATAATATTATCAGCGACTTTAACTGCTTGAGACGTTCCCAAGTCTAAAGCATTAATAGGATTTCCATAATTAATGAATCCTTCAAAATCGACAACTCTAGGTGTTAACTGAAGATCAATCGTTTGATTATCAGGATAAAGTTGAGGATTGACCGTCAAAATGACGCCGATCTGCTCATTTTTAAAAGTCGAAGGAGTTGAAGGAGTCACAGCACGGTAGCCATTTCCACTCGGCAACTGTGAAATAGACGCATCAATTTGAGGTGGCTCAATAGCTTGAGGATCAGGATAAAAAAAGTCGCGAGCAATACGAATTTCAGCATCTTGAGAAGGTTTAGTGACTACTTTGGGCACAGCTAAAAGATCAGCACCCGTTTTTTGTGAAAGCGCATAAACTAACAATTCAAACTTATACTTACTTAATGAAATCGCACTTTGAAACGCTGTTCCTAAAGGCCCTGCAAAAGCGGTAGCGGCTCCTGCTAATAAAGCATCAAAAGTATTAGCATTAATAGCATTTCCTCCCACTGCTAAATCTACCGGTAATCCCAAAACCTCCGTTGAAGCCGAAGGAGCTGAAGTTCTTAAACCAGGAGTATCAGTTGGAGCCGATTGAGAACGTCCTCTTCGATTAATATTCCAACGGAAAGAAAGCTCATCCAAATCAGTCTGATTCACCTCCATAAAACGAGTTTCGATTTGAACCTGAGGAACTTCCTGACTTTCCGAACTAATCACACTTTCAATCAAAGCTAAATTATCCAATGTATTTCGAACTACGAGCAAACTTCCATTCGACAAATAATTAGCCGAGGAGCCGGGAGGAAATTGAACACCATAAGTTTCTAATTTTGTCTTCACTTCTTCACGAGCAATATTGACTGATTCACTTAACGTGCCACCGTCCTTGCTCTCAATTTTCGCGCCAATAAAACCCGCTGGCACTTGGAACGTGCGAGTAAATAACGCCTCAATATTTTCTGAAGCCGGCGCCACTAAAACTGCATATTCCTCCACTTTATAGATCAAATCCGCTTGTTTTGCGATAAGATCCAAAACCGCGGCCAAAGGCAAATTTTCTAAGTTCAAAGTAATGCGACGCGCATCAATCGTTTCAATCGAAACCTGCTCGCCAGCGCTCGGTTGACTTTCTGCAGCATCTGAAACAGTTGCAATCGTGGTCTTCAAAACAAAATTCAAACCTTGCCCAGTCGGATCTAACTCTTTGGATTTAGCCTGTAAAAAAGTCACCGCTTCTTCCACCGATGCTTCGTCAAAATTAATTTTATCAATAATAATATTGTTTAACTTTTCCTCAATACGTGCCGTATTCGACAAACTCGCAGCAGAAACACTTCTCTCTTCGCGAGGCTTCAAAATATTACGATTCACCGGATTACTCCAAGCTTTCGTCACTTCATAAAGCATTTCTTTACGACTATTCTCTTTAGCATCTTTGGCATATTTCAAACGCAGTTGAGAAACTCGCTTCAAACCGTCCTGTGCAGCCTTATTATAAGGATCAATCGCCAAAACCTTTTTAAAGTTTTCTTCTGACTTAATATATTGCCCAGTTTCGCGCTGTTTTTCGCCTAAATCCAAAAGCCGTTTCACTTCTCCAACAGCTTGCACAAACTCAGGTGTCACTGCAGAATTGGGCTCAATTACCAATCCCTCACCCGATTGTTTTTGAATCGTCTTAGCAAGTTTCTGCAACTCCTTATCTTCAGGAGAATAAGCTAACGCCTCAGAAACATAGCCTCCTGCTGTCTGAAATTTTCGCGTTTCCAAAGCCTCCTCAGCCAAACGCATATTAGCCATCGTCAACCCCTCAGCCGCAGCCTGATAAAGATCGAAAGTATTCGTTGTCATCGGCAAATTCTGCAAAACAAAACGATAACGATCCGCTGCAGAAACATATTCTTTAGCGGAATAAAGCTGTTCGCCTTCCACTAAAGCTTTTTTGCTGCCAGTAAAAAGTTTTTGTCGTCGCGCTGTTTCATTTTGCAAAGCGCGATCAACTGCTGCATTTTCAGCATAAACCATGTTTTGCGTCAAAAAAATGGAACCTAAGAAAAAACCAAGACAAAAGAAACGATTGCTACCCTTCAATCTCATAAAGTAAGTCGATAGTGAATAGAGCCTTTCTTGAATGCAAGAATTAATTTCCCTTATTTTTAAAATATTCAAAATTAATTATTGACTTGGAATCTGTAGCATTTCCTTTTCCGTGCCATCTTCCGATAAAGCCATAATCTCCGCACCGGTTTCACTCAAATTTTTCACGCGATAATTTATTCCGCGAAACGTAATCTCTTGAGCTTTTTCTACAGGATAATTTTTATTTTCTAATAAATCTACCAACGTTCCCGTTAAAATGGGCGCATCCGACACCTGTTTCATTACCAACGTTAAACGTTCGCCTGTCACCTCATTCACCACGTCCAACTCCGATTCATCATAAGGCAACATCACTCCTTGCATTTTAGGATTTTCTCGTTCCCCTTTTTTCTCGCGATATTCTTCCACTCGCCAATCTTCAAACTTATCACCTTTTTTCACAGAATTGGAACGATGTCTTCGATCGCGCGGATGGGAAAGCTTGACTTGGAAAAATGTCTGTCCTCCCACTTCGTTGACCCCAGTAAACTCCAGCGAATACGGTTTCGCCTCAAAATTCGTCAAACGCAATTTCGTTGTAAAAGGGGGATGCGATTCCGCCTTCAAGGGATCCGTCTTGCCCAAATACTCATCCTTATTCGTAAAACCATCTTTATCGGGATCCTGATCTGCGACGGTTGGATCACTCAGACTAAAACCATACTGTTCTTTCCACAATGGCGCAATCCCATCAACCCCCGCTTCATCAGGTCGATACAATTTCAACTTACGCTCATCCGCCAACCATTCCAACTTTCGAGAAATAAACAAACGATGCCCATTCTCAGCAGCCTTCCACTCCTCATTTTGATCCAACTCTTTTCCCAAATCTTGATATTGATCCAAATCCTCACGGACCTTTGCATTGCCACCCAACACTTCCGCCACCGCTTGGGGAGGAGCTGTAGAAAAAGACAACGCTTTAAAAATGGCGACGCCCAATAAAATTAACAACACGCTAAACAACAACGTCCATTCAATATTTTTTTTTGCCCAATTCATTTTTTAACACTCACATTTTCATCACTCTGCCAATTAATATAATCAATTCTCATCGTAATGCGAATCGTCTCCTCACCTAAAATCAAATTAGCCGCCACACTTTTAGGACCTTCCGAAGTTGCGCCCTTAGTCTTCAAATCCTCTACTGTCGGCGGTTCCCCTCGTTCATTAATAACCTCCAAAGAACGCACTATCCAAAAAGGCTGAGCGCCATTTTCCTGGCCTTCCCCACCTCTTTCATTCAAAGCATCCACAATTTTTCTCAAACTCGTATCCGTTCCGACAAATTGAAAAACAAATGGAAGAGTTCGATAAAAAAGCCCTTCGCGATCCAATGACATAGCGGGCAACAACTCTCCCAACTCCCCCTCACTTCCACGCACAGGTTGTCGAGTTGCTGCGGCCGCTCCAGAACTTTGGGTTAGCAAATCTTCCACAGGCAAACGCGACACACTCTTTAACTCATTAATTCCCGATTCAAATAACAACTGCGTCAACCGCTCAATAATTCTCAACTCTTGCGTTAAAAACACCGTCGCCTCCGGCGCTGGAATACTGGTTAAATAGCGACCAAACCCAAACGAAAAATTTTCTGGTAATGTAACAGGATTTCTTGCCTTTTGCGCCATCTCCACCAAACGATCGCGCGTATTGCGAAATTCCGTTTGAAAATCGATCGGATTCAAAGCCTCGCCTTGAATTTGTCCCTGCTTCAATTCAGCAATAGCCGGCTGTAAATAACTTTCCAACTGCTGCGCCTTCTCCTGATAAACTTTCGTATTGGCCTCACTCGGAAACACCGATTGCCCACGATAACGCGATAACGTCATCGCCTGCGACTCCAAATCCGTATTCAACGAACTCACCCGTTGCCCTTCATGCCACCAAAAATAACCGCCCACTGCACTAATCACTATCGCCACCAACAGCGCCTGAGAAGTTTCACGATTTTTCTTAAACCAATCCATATTACTTTTTTCTCATTTCTCTATTTTTCTTAAGGCACCAAAGGAATCGGCGTCTTTAGCTTTGCCTTAATTTTAAAATTCAATGCCAACCGCTTTTCTTCCACCGAAACCACATCTACCGTCACCAACTTGGGATCGGCTATATCCTGCTCTGTCATCGCAAAAAATTGAGATTGCGGAAATTTCTTCAAAAAATTACCAATCACTTCCTGTCCATCAATTCGCAAATCCGGCGTTTGCAAATCAGCCGGATTAATATTTTCATACGACCCCTCAATCAATAAATGCGTGATCTGCGTCGCATCCGCAGCAGCAGACTGAGGCTTGCCCGTAGTGCGCTTGGGCGGCGCTGTAATCGGACTCACCACCATCGGCAACTCCCGATCATCAAAAGCCGGTTTCAAAGCAGTAATCCAGACTCCCACAGGAATCATCGTATTTAACTCCTTCAACAAACCTGGCCAATAACGACGCATCTTAATTAAGCCATCAATCTGCTCCGCCTCACTCAAAGCCTTCTCATATCGCGTCTGCACTGCTTTCAACTCACGATTCGCCGACTCCAAAGTGCCTACCTCGCCCGAAATCGTTGCTAACTGCGCTTGCAAAATATTTCCTTTACGCCAATGACTCGCCCATAGCACCCCAAACAAAACCACCAAAGCCGCCGCCAATGCCACTTGCAAACTGCGTCTTTTTCCCGAAGCTCGTGACGCCTCAACACTTGCCGGCACCAAATTAATATCTAACGGACAAGGCCCTGTTGCATGCAACGCCAAACCCACCGTCTCGCCCAACCAAGCCGCCGAACGCACCAACGTCTCACGCGAAATCGAAGGGGCCACAGCCACATTCCGTAAAGGATTAAAAAATTCAATTGGCACACGCAACTTTTCCGAAAAGAAAAGATCCATATAAGCCAACAAACTCGATCCACCAGTTAACAAAATTCGCATCGGAGCGCTGCCCCCTTGTTGACTGCGATAAGACACGATCGAACGCGACACTTCTGAATGCAAACGCGTTAAAATGCCGCGAATCACCTTGGAAATGCGGGCCGCCGTTGCATCATCGGGATCTGCATAAGCGCCACCTAACCCCACAAACCCTTTTTCCTGCTTCAACTGCTCTGCTTCAGCAAACGACAATTGCATATCCGTTGCAATCGCCTGAGTAATCTGATTGCCACCAATCGGCACACCACGAATGAAAATTTTACCATCTTCCGCAAAAATGAGTTGAGTCGATTTCGCGCCAATATCTAAAATCAACGTGCAACCTTCATAATCGGGATAATTAAAACGAAACGCATTATAAAGCGATAAAGGTCCCACGCCTACACGCTCCGCAACACAACCCGTCGCGCTCACCCCCGAATTGATACGATCCAACATCTCTGCCTTAATCGCAACAATCACGGCCTCCAAATCCGAATTCTTCACCGATTGAACTAACTGATAATCCCACACCACTTGATCCATGGGGAAAGGAACATTCTGTTGCGCTTCAAAGCGCACCATCTGCGTAACCTGCTCAGGAGCTGAAGGAGGCAACTTCACAAAACGCGTAAAAACCGATTGACCCGAAATACAATAATAAATCGAAGTGCCTTGACTTATCTTGCCCGTCAAAACCCGCCGCAACACATTGGCAACAGCTTTCTCTCGCTCCTCTTCCGAGGCTCCTTCCAACGCAATTGTCTCAATGACTGCCCCCTCCAACAATAAGCCACCCGCTGTAGAACTATAAAAACCCACACTAATACTGTGGCTACCTAAATTAATCGCAATTACCCTACCGCTTTTACTCATCGTTTCTCCAAGACTATTTTCAAAACCATTTCAAAAAAATGATGCCATTAAGGACTGTTTGTCTCCATCATAGTAGTCACCTCCGGTCGAGGCAAAGGCGCCGTCATGCGAGGCATCGCGCTACTACCACCACTACCCGACTCTCTTAAAGGCGGATAATGTTCCCAATAATCCATCGCCCAAGGCGTCTTCGTAATTGGCATTAACACCCCTGTCTTACCACCTTTTAAAAACCAGTCTGCTTCCGCCACCCGCTCAGCGCGACGTGTCTCCGCCCAAGACACTCGCTTTCCATCTACAAACACTTCCGCTGCCATCGCTGACTGCTTAAAAGCTTGTTCTCCGCCATACATTTCCACCTGAAACGGCGACAAATAAGCCGAAGCAAAATAACCTTCGCCCAAAGCCAAAGGCCCGTAATGCAATTCTATCGACAAAACTTCCTGATCCAAATCCTGCGGCCGTTGCGGCTGCGGCGTTAAAAGATGAAGCTTCACCATCACATCCTGAAAAAAACCGCCCCCCGGCTGCTCCAACTCTTCCCGAGACAATCGCGGATTCAAACTATATTCCACCTCAACTTCCAACCATTTCATACGCGGCCCTCTTAAAGGATCCGAAGGCCGTTTCAATTCCACAGCATTCACACCACGTTTCGGCGTTTCAACAAATTCTATTTTAATATTATTAGGTTTAATCTCAAACCCTGGCACCTGGTCAAAATTTTCCTGATCAGAAAAAGGCATTGGATCTTGAGGCTCTTGTCCTCCTACCACCATACAACTCCCTACCAATGCCGCTACTAAGATAAAAAAGTGTCGGCTCATACCTACCTATTTGCCAAAAAAAGAGTATAGGTCAAACTTTATATTAGTGATTATTAACTCGTGACCAGTGACAAGTAATCGGCTATTAATCACCAACTAATCTAGATAGTGTTTAGTATCGTCACGAAATAGCTAAAAGGTAAACGTATTAAGACTAGATCTCCAGGTCACCGCCTTTAAGCCACGACAATTAGCTTAATCGACGTCGGCAAATGGCGCGCGACTTGCGTAATGACATTACCTTGAATCAAATTAATAATTGCTGCGCGATTCGAACTACCCATCACCAAAAAATCCACTCCCAATGTGGATGCCACATCTAAAATCGTCTCAGAAGGATTACTGCTCTGACTATACAACGTTCGCACCGCCACCTCATTGCCAATCCCCTTTACCTGATTAAAAAACGACACGGCATAAGCGTCATCCTGCCAACGCCCGCCAATATCCAACGTCACTGCCACCTGCTTAATATAAAGCACAAACAAACTGGCTCCCCGTAACTTGGCTTCATCCAAGGCAAACTGCACCGCCGGCGTCATCCCACGTGCAGCCACTAAAATCTTCGCTCCTCCTTCCATCACTTGGGTAGCTTCTTCTTTTTCAGCCTCAGAAGAACTTAATCCTAACTCCAATCCTGGCTGAGGTTCCACCGAAACTTCGACACCCTGTTTACGGGCCACATAACGCAATAAAAAGCCCATACTTAAAACTAAAATCATAAAAACCGTGGCAGAATGTTTGGTTATAGCAATCGTAACCCACACCCCAAACAAAACCAAAAACGTCATCAACATCACCACTCGCTCCCACCGTTTCATGGGCAATTTGCGATTCACTCCACACGAAAATAAATTAATACAAATTGCCCCCACGACACCAATGGCATACAACGAAGCCAAATACTTTACTCCTTGATCAGGACTCGCAGACTCCAAAACAATCACCGGCGCCACCATTGCCACAATCAATGGCACCCATGGCACACCGAAACGATTCAACTGCGTAAACGGTTTAGGCAACTCCCCATCATGCGCTAACAAATATAAAATCGCGATCAACCCACCAATTGCTGTATTGACTGCCGATAACAATAATAATCCAAAAACAATACCCACAATCCAACCAAACCAAGGCCCTATCCACAACTCGCCCATATAACGCAACAAATTAGCTTCCTTCGTCATCGCTTCTTTCGGCAAAGCCATCGCTAAAAAACCCAACAAAGCCGTCGCCACCGCCACCTCAACCAAAACAATCGTAATAGCCACCTTCGACGTCCGATGCACCGAAGGTTTTTCCGGCGTGCTGCCCGGATCTAAACGCATCACCCCCGTCGTGCTCGCAATCGCCTCCACCCCTGACAAAGCCAAAATAATACCTACAAAAGCCGCCCAATTGTGTCCAGCACCCCCTTGCATCGGCTCAATTCGAATTTCATCCAAATGAAATAAACCCGCAACTAACAAAACAATAACCACAAACAACGTCGGAGCCGCCAACCAAATCGCAATTCCACCAGTATGCTTCGGCCCAAAAAAATTTAAAAAACCGACACCAAAAATCGCCAAAGTCGCAAACCGCTGCGCCTCATACGATTCAAATCCAAAATAATGAAACGCCTCAAAACAACTCAACGACGCGGTAATAATATAATCCGCCACCAACATCAACGCCCCAATCACTGCAAGCTTTTGCGACAATCGCTGCGCTGAACTATAAACCCCACCCCCTGTAGGAAAATATTTGCAAATCCAAACATAATTCAACCCCACAATCGCCGTCAGAGCTGCTACCGCTAAAAAATGAGGCAACGCCGTATAACCCAGAAGCGCAAACCCAATCCCAATCACATACGCCTTGCTCGTCCCCCAATCCCCATAAAGCAAAGCAGCTGCCCGTGCCCAACCCACGTTGCGCGGACGACCTACCTTATTTAACTCCATCATTACATCCCCACTCTAAAAGAGATTTAACCAAAAATTCAAACAGGAAATTTGAATAATAACACTTCTTTAATGATTTAGCTTTAGCTATGACGCACAAAGCTGGGATGTTTGATTTAGGTAAAGTCGCCCAATTCAATCATATCATATCATCCTCGAACTCGATCCGAGAATCCACATTCCCACCCCATTGTCATTCCCGACTCGATCGAGAATCCATTCTTTATTTCTCTGGATCCCCGGGTCACCAAAGCGGGATGAGGAGTGTAGTTGACATTTTAGGATAGCGCTTAGCGCTCTTTGGGACTTCAGACAATTATATTAAAGCTTAACCGGGGCTCCCATTGTTCAGCAGTTACCTATTCCCGACAATCTTTTACCAAGGACTAGGCATCCCCCAACCCTTAGTCTGAGCAGCTTCACCAGCAATCCTAGCAGGTTCTTGAAAAGCTTGGCGGAGTTTATCGCCAGCTGGCCTGACCAAATGTTCATTGGCTAGTTCAGCTCCTTTACCAACAGCCGGGGCTACCATCTCTCCCACCTTACCACCCGCTGCTATGCCTGTTTTTACTACTGGTACAACCACAGGAGCAACTACATGCTCTGCTACAGGCAACACCACGTGGTCAACTGCTGCATCTACTGCCGGGTTAATGGCATAACAAAGTCCTACAGTCTCCACACAATCAGCTACATCAATCACATCAAGAGCGGCCTCTCCTAATTCAGCCCCCCTCTTTAACGCTTCTCTAGCCACCACACCCGCTCCCAAAGGATGCTCTCGACCAGACGGCTCTGGCTCTTCAGAAACCTGACTCACGTAAGCCACACCGCTTACCACAACAATCTTTTCAGATTTTGCCAGATAATTCCTAGATCTTGATTCGAGACTATTCAACAACTTATAGAAACATGCATCCGCCTCACGATAATCGTCCCAAGCTTGACGAAGTCTATCCGTATTTGGCTTTATTTGGGTATTGCCTAACTCTTCTGATAGAACACGTGAAAAAATTTCCAATTTCTCATTCTGATTAATAGTAACCTGTAAAAATTCGTCAAAATACTCAGCCAAAGCTTTAGCTTCAGCAGCAAGTTCACGACTAGCCTTACTAGGATTTAATGCTGCAATCTCATTAGCATGATGCAAAGCTTCTTTAGATATCTTATTCATTTCTTTCATAGAATGAATGAAACCTTTATTATCAGATATTATTCCTCCTACATCACTCAAAATATCGTTCCAAAAATAAATTTCTTCAGATGAATGAATTTTTTTTGGGGCTTTTGGGGCAATCGAAGATGATGGATCACCAAAATAATTATCCATTCTTTTTCTGATGCTCGCCAAAGCCTTAATGTAGGAAAAATCAAAACCCCTAACTCCTCTATTAAATTCATGTCCAGCCTGAGCTAAACGAGCAGCGTGATAATAAGGCTTATCAACATGGCTCGCAAGCCTAGCGAATCGTGCCTTTTTATAAGCTTCTTGAGCCTCTTGAATTCCATAAAGATCTTTATATGCTTCATCACAAGCATGATTAGCTTCTAAGAAAGCTTTTTCATTTTCTGGAGTAGAATCGGCTCGAAATCTTTGTTTCGCCAGAGTCATCTGGTCATGCGCTTCGTATGCTAGCTTATGAGCCTCTTCCAATTCCTCTGCAGCAAAGGGTGGGATCTCTATCTCTCTAGGCTTCGAACCGCTAATCCTATCCCAAGCATCACCAAGTTTTCTTCTCCAACCACTTTTGCTACCACCTTTACCCATAATAATTTCCTTAAATTTCCTCTTTTTAAGAATTAAACATAGAAAAAAATTTTGTCAAATACCCCCTCGCTACCAAACTTGTCATCCGTCATCCTCACCCTTACAGAAAATGCCAAATGCCAACCTTGTCATCCTCGTCCGTCAGCCGATGGATTTAGCAGCACTCAAAAGTTTATATCTTCTCACTACGTCAAATGACGTATTTCCAAACCGGAAAAAATATATAATAAAGAAATAATGAAAATCCAAATTAGCCTTTTACTTCTTTTTATCGGCCTCTGCCAATCGACCTGGAGCGCAATCAATGACAACTTTGCAAACCGCATCCCGCTCGTAGGTCTTCCGGTTACGGCTCAACTCCTAACCAACACCGACGCCACTGTCGAAGCCGGCGAACCTCAACATGCGGGTCTCGCTGACACCACCAACTCCGTCTGGTGGACCTGGACAGCGCCTGCTAATGGCGATTACGCTTTTTTAACCCTAGGCAGCGATTTCGATACCGTGCTTGCGCTTTATGAAGGAAACGCCGTCAACATGCTTACTACTTTAGCCTCGAATAATGATGCCAATTTAGGTGGCACTAACATCGTTAAACGCAGCTATCTTCATCTTAATCTAACCAATAGCCAAACCGTCCAAATCGCAGTATCCGGCACGGGCCCTGATAAAAGTAATAAAGGCCAAATCAAACTACAAATTGCCCAACGCCCGATTAATGACGATTTTGCCAATGCTCAACCCCTTTCCGGCCCCACACTTACCACAAACGCCACCACCCTTGGCGCTTCCAAAGAATCGAGCGAACCTCAACTTCAACCCACCGCCCCCGGCAGCGCTTCAATCTGGTGGCAATGGTCGCCCCCCACCAACGGCTCTTATGTCGTCTCAACAGAAGGCACAGGTTTTGACTCTCTCTTAGGCGTTTACACCGGCAACTCACTCAACGCACTCACACAAATACTACGCGCCAATAACACCAGCTCCAACTTAAACGAAATCGCATCCTTCCAAGCCGATGCTAACACAACTTACTTTATTACCGTCGATGGCAATGGACCACTGCAATTCGGCAATGTCGTCCTTAGCATTTATCCAGGAGCCGTCGAAAATTTTATTGACCCGAATCTGCTGGGTTTGGAAATCTCAATTCGCGCCCCTAAAAACGATGGAAAAACTTATAAAAAACGTGCCAGACGTGGCGTTCGAGCCCGAGCCAAATTCGTAGACACCACCGGCACCAACACCATCAAAAAAATTGAATACGCCGTCGTCAGTGGCACCAATTTAACCAACAGCGCCATTCCTAATCCTTTCATCAGCTTCGAAAAAGTTAAAATTCGTAAAAAAGGTAAAGTAGCTCGCGGTCGCACCACCATCGCATCCAACCTACCCAGTGGCGAAGTTCGCTTGGAAGTGCGCGCAGTCATCAACGACACCAACACCACCAGCACCGTGAAACGAACATTTAATTTGATTCGAAAGTAGAAACCTTCTTTTTCCATTCAGCCCAATAATACCCAAGCGCGATAGCTAACAACAAGCTATTGCGCACCACCATTCCTTGCGCTGTTTTTCCTAAAAAATTGAGCGCGCCAAAACAACTGCATTCTATCGCAATTCCCCGATAAATAGCCGATCCCAAAGCCCCCAAAAAAATGACCAATAAAAAACTGGCTGCCAAAGCTCCAACCCGTCGCCCCATCACCAATAACAAACCCGTAAAAACTTCAAAAATAAGCAACCCCATCGCCAACACCGGCAATAAAAATTCCGGTAACAAATGATAAGCCTTCATTGCCTTCACCAAATCCCAAGGCGCTTGCAATTTCATCACACCTGCCAACAAAAAAACAACTCCCAAAAAAAATTGTACTACTTGTAGCGCTTTCGAACACCAAAATTCCCGATTCTTCACCGCTCCACCTCCTGCCCCGACCTCTCCCACATTTCCCAACCCCCCGCAAAAACCATAACCTGATTCACACCTAGTCCCAATAACTTTTCCGCAACAATCCGACTATCCTCACAGTCCGCTCCAGAACAATAAACCACAACCTTCCGCTCCGCCAAATCTGACACTTTCAGATTTAACCTTTTCCAACCTTCCTCAAATTGACGCCTCGCCAAATTTAACGCACCAGGCACATGCCCCATTTGATAAAATCCACTATCCCTCGCATCCAAAATCACCACGTTTTGATCCGTCATCAATTTCAAAAATTCTGTTAAACTGATTTCGTGAACCAACGATTTTTTTTCCTGAATCGGTTCAACCAACGCTTGATGCCATCGGGGAAAATAACGTTTTCCAACTTGCACCGAAGCAAAGCCTAAACCGCAAGCAACAGCCCCCATTATTAAAACCTGAAAACAATCTTTAAAAAAAAATCTTATTCCCATGCAATGATCAGCTTACCAACTCGTTTCATAACTTACTTCGCATTTAACAGTTTCTTAAGAGAAGGATAAGAATCAGGCGAATTCGGATTCGGAGGCAAATTCGTAATCAACTGCACCACACGATCCCCTCCTTCTCCCTTATATCTTTCAACAAATTTTTTAAAATCTTCACTCGCTGCATCATCCGCCTTGTCACTAACCACCCGCAACGCAACATGTGGCACAGCATAACTCTCCAACACCGACAACAAACCAAATAAATTCATATCCACGGCTTGCGCTTGCGTGCTATCACGCAACTCATTTCTAAACCGTTCCGAAGCAATAAACGCTTCACCCGAAGCCACCGTAATTTTTTTCAATTCATTTTCCAAAACCATTTCTTTCACCCAACTCGGAAAAGGCAAAACAAACTCTGCTCGCTCGCCTCGTTGAAATGCCGAACCCGTTTGAGTCCCTTTTTGATAAGCCACCACATTCGTCACCAAACACCATTGCCCCACCTTCAAATCGTCCAACAACGCCCCAATCGGACCCAACGAAATCGCCAAATCGCAACGAAACCGACTCAACAACGCCTGCGCAGAAATCGCGCTCTCCACCACCCCCGCACCCATTTTCACACCGTAAACCTGATGCGCTCCCAGCCGCACCGTTTCAATCGATCGATTCCCCACTTTAGTCGCACCGTTTACCGATTGAGCCTGCGCCTTGATTTGATCCCAATCCCGTTCCAAAGCATAAAACACCGCAATCTCATCCGCCCAAATCCGCCAACTTAAAAATAATCCAACACTTAGAATAAGCGCTAATTTCACACCTTGATTTTAAACGATTTTCTGCAGGAGTAAAGCTAAGCTAAAAGACATCAACTCTCGAAAGCCATTATTTAAAAACCTGCCAGAGGGGAGATTTGAACTCCCGACCAAGGGCTTATGAGTCCCCTGCTCTACCACTGAGCTACCCTGGCTCTGGTTTTTTCTTAGAATAATAAACCTTCTGCGTAAAACAAATTTTTATATTCTAGTTACGAGTTACCAATCACCAGTCACTTACCTCACGCCTGATCCACCCATTTACGACGTTGACCTTGCAATAAATTTTTAATGCGCCGTTTCAATTCTTTATTTTCTGAATTATTCAACCGGGGATCCTGCTCCACTGTCTCACGCGCAAAAGTTTGCGCTTTACGAATCAAATCCCAGTCCGTCACCAAATTTCCTAATCGAAATGGAGCGACCCCACTTTGCCGTTTTCCTAAAACATCCCCTACTCCTCGTAACTGCAAATCGGCTTCCGCAATTTTAAAACCATCTTGGGTCTCTTCCAAAATTTTTAATCGCTCCCAACTTTCAGCATTTTTCGCCTGACTCACTAAAATACAATAAGACGTGTGTGGTCCGCGTCCAATGCGACCCCGGAGTTGATGCAATTGTGCTAAACCAAAACGTTCCGCATTTTCAATAATCATCACTGAAGCATTGGGCACATCCACGCCCACCTCAATTACAGTCGTAGCAACTAAAACCGAAATTTTACCCTCCCGAAATTCCTCCATTAACAATTCTTTTTCCTGAGCTTTCAATTTTCCATGCAATGCCACTACGGAATAAGGGGCTAATTGTTTCTGCAAAGTTTCGACCTGTTTTTTAACCGTTTTCAAAACCTTCTCATCACCCTCTTCAATCGCCGGATAAACAATATAAACTTGTCGCCCCTGCTTACACTGCACACATACAAAATCCCAAATTTTTTTCAAAGCCTCTTCTGATCGCAATGCTGTGATCATTTTACCACGACCTTTCGGCATCTCATCAATCACCGAAACATCCAGATCGCCATACACAGTTAAGCCAAGCGTGCGAGGTATTGGCGTCGCGGTCATCACCAGAACATGCGGCGATTCTCCTTTCGCACGCAAACGAGCGCGTTGTTCCACACCAAATTTATGTTGCTCATCAATCACAATTAATCCCAGATTTTCCAAGCGCACCTTTTCCTGAAATAAAGCATGCGTTCCAACCCAAATTTGCGGCTTAAAAAAATCGCCTGATTGCGTTTTTTTATTTCCTGTCATCAAACCAATCGTCAATCCCATTCCTTTCAAAAGTCGACGCAAGGTTAAGAAATGTTGATTCGCAAGAATATCCGTAGGCGCCATGAATGCCGCAGTAAATCCCGCCTCTACCGCTTGCAAAATTGCAAGAATGGCCACCAAAGTTTTCCCAGAACCCACATCCCCTTGCAGCAAACGATTCATGGGATGTTCTCGATTCAAATCCGCACTAATTTCTAAAAACACACGTTGCTGTGCTACAGTCGGCGTAAATTGAAGTTCAGTAAGAAACTTGGGGATGAACTGCGAACTCGGGGCTATCGCTTTTCCCAAAGCCACCTTATTCTTATGACGACGCAACGCCAAAAGACTTTGCCAAACATAAAATTCGTCAAAGGCTAAGCGTTTTCGCGCTTTTTCGGCATGCACAAAATTTTCGGGAAAATGAAGCTGCCAAAGATTTTCCTGCCACGATCTCCCTTCTCGAGCCATGGGCAACCATTCCTGATATTGCGAATCCAATTGTTTCAACGCACGAAAAATAATACTGCGATAAACGCGTTGCGACAAACCATGGGTCAAAGCATAAATCGGCACAATGCGCTCCATATGAACTTGCCTCTCGGCATCATCATAGATCGGTTCCCACTCCGGCATATCCAGCACCCAACGATTTCGAGATTGTTTCAACTTGCCAAAAACATAGAGCTCAACAGTTTTACCTTCCCATTGCTTGGCTAAATAAGGAACATTAAACCAGCGCAATTGCAAAGCCATCGAAGAATAGCTCAACGTTTTCGCAGAAACTTCAATAATTGATCTTCCCCCTCGCAAACGTCGCATTTTTACACTTTGAAAACGAACCGGTATAGCAATCCATTCTCCATCTTCCCATGGTTTACTAGCTACCTCAGTTGCATGCGACCTTCGATCCTCATAACGCCTTGGTTTAGTAAAAAAAAGATCTTCTACCGTAAAAATATCCAATACTTCAAAAAGCGCAGAACGCGTTGCACCGACAAAAGGCAACTGAATCAAAGGCGT
The DNA here is from genome assembly GCA_019694135.1 of Verrucomicrobiia bacterium. Lineage (NCBI taxonomy): Bacteria > Pseudomonadati > Verrucomicrobiota > Verrucomicrobiia > Verrucomicrobiia bacterium. The sequence continues at coordinate 261,875 of JAIBCM010000003.1, forward strand.
GTTAAGTGTGTCAAAGCTAGGGCGTATTGGCATATACAGATAGGAGGGCTGTCGGCGAAGGGTTGAACGTTAAAAAAAATGAATCGACTTCGCAACGACAATATCCTTGGTTCTTATCAAAAAATGAGTTATACTGTTAAAAAAATGAAAAGTTGTAAATTGTGGTGGCTTAATTTCCGTGGGAAGTTTCAAAGCAAAAGTTTCTGGAATATCAGCTCTGTGCTGTTGGTTCTATTTAGTTTTATTTATCAATCTCAAAGTGACAGCGCCATAAGTTTAATGACACCCGGTTCAGTGATCAAAGGATTTAAAATTCCTCGCTTTAATGAAAAAGGCGAAACTATCGCCCAACTCTCAGGAGAAAGCGCAAAGATTATGGATTCCGAACGCATTCTAATACAAGATATGCGCTATGAAACCTTGGAAAAACATAAACCCCATTTTCAATTCGAAGCCGAAAGTGGCATTTTTCATCGCAAAGCAGAAATTCTGACCTCAAAAAAACGCGTGCACTTTTATCGGGACAACTTAAAAATTAATGGAACCGGTCTGGTATGGAATTTAAAAAATAATCAGTGTCGCATGGCTTCAAATGTAGTTATGCTTATTCAAAACATGGAACAGGGATTAACACAGTAACATGAAAACACTAAAAATATTTCGATTATGTTTAGCCACCAGCATCGTGTTGCTTGGAACAGTTTACTTTTTTTCCTGCTACGCCGCTTCTTCCCCATCCACACCACCTAACACCAATGGTGTCACAGAAGTCACTTCCGATACGATGGATGCCAATTTAGAAAAAAATGAAGCGCTCTTTAAAGGGCATGTAGAGGTCAAAGATCCCACATTTCGCATGACAGCAGACGAAATGACGGTTTATTTTCAAGAAAACACCAATAGCATCGAACGCATTCACGCTCGAGGCAACGTTCGCATCGACCAAAAAAATAAAAAAGCTGAGTCTCAAGAAGCCAATTATTTTGTAAAAGAAGCACGCATCGTTTTAACAGGAAATCCCAAAGTTCATGAAGAAGGAAAAACCTTGGAAGGCAAAACCATCACCTTTTTCCGAAACACACAAAAAACACAAGTAGAAGGACGCACCACCCTCGTCATCACAGACCCCAGTTTTCTTCCTAAACCTAAATCCGATAACAATACCAACCAATAATTTTATGGCACTCTTGCAAGCAAAAGATCTGCAAAAAAGTTACGACGAACGCAAGGTCGTTAATCACGTTGATATTTCCGTAGACTCAGGAGAAATTGTAGGATTACTCGGTCCCAATGGAGCGGGTAAAACTACTAGTTTTTACATGATTGTAGGATTAGTAGCTCCCAGCGGAGGATCAGTTTATTTTAAAGGAAAAGACATCACCCAAATTCCCATGCATCGCCGCGCTAGAATGGGGATGGGTTATCTTTCTCAAGAACCCTCCGTCTTTCGAAAACTTTCCGTTGAAGACAATATGAAAGCCATTGCAGAAACTTTACATGTTTCAGCCAAAGAAAGAAAAGACACCTGCGATCGCCTCTTAACCGAACTCGGTTTAAATCATGTGCGTCGCAGCATAGCTTTCACGTTAAGTGGTGGTGAGCGACGCCGTTTAGAAATCGCTCGCGCTTTAATCACGCACCCTACTTTTCTTTTGTTAGATGAACCTTTCAGTGGAGTGGATCCCAAAGCCGTCAACGATGTTCAAGACATTATCCTAGATTTGCAAAAAAAAGGCTTAGGCATATTAATCACCGACCATAATGTGCGCGAAACGTTAACCGTTTGCCAAAGAGCCTATTTAATTTGTGAAGGAAAAGTCGAACGCGAAGGAACCAGCCAATTTTTAATTAACGATCCCATGAGTCGAGAGCTTTATTTAGGACCTCGTTTTTCACTATAAAATGGATAACCCCTAACCGACATGAAACGACGCAAGATCACGGTCGCCCAATTTTTCAAAAATCATGGTCGCGCCTTACAACTGCAACTTGTTGCGGGCGAAGCTGGGCTTGCTCGCTATATCAAAGAAGGCTCCGTTAATCGCCCGGGATTAGCCTTTGCCGGTTTCTATCGTTATTTTGCTAGAAACCGCATCCAAATTATTGGCAAACACGAAACCTCTTATCTCAACCACTTACCTGCAAGCCAACAACGCTCTAGCGTTAAAACGTTTTTTCAAAGTGAAGTCCCCTGCGTCATTTTCGCTAGAAAACTAAAGCCCCCACGCATCTTTCTACAAGAAGCCGAACGCCATGGAATTCCCGTTTTTGTCTCCCCACAAATCACCATGCGCCTATCCAATGCAACCACTATTCTTCTAGAACTCGACTTTGCTCCCACTACCAGCGAACACGGTAGCATGGTCGATATTCAAGGCATTGGGGTCTTAATTCGTGGAAAAAGTGGCGTGGGAAAAAGTGAAGCCGTTTTGGGATTAATCGAACGCGGTTACAGCCTCGTCGCTGATGATATTTGCAAAATTCGCTGCTTTGAAGGACGCGAATTAATTGGAACCGCCTCGGATCTCACCCGTTATCACATGGAAATTCGCGGCCTTGGCATCATTGATGTCGGCACAACTTTTGGCGTCGGCAGCATTCGTTATGAAAAACGCATCGACTTTGTCACCACATTAACCGAGTGGGACGAGGTTGATGAAATTGACCGCACCGGTCTCGATCAAAAATATTACGAAATTCTTGGCATTCGCTTGCCACATGTCATAATACCGGTGAAAACTGGTAGAGACGTAGCCCGACTTATTGAAGTTGCCGCACTCGACGCCAAATTAAAAAGTATTGGAAAAAATGCTGCTGTTGACTTTAATGAAAAATTGTTAGCTTTAATGAAACCGAATCCAGCCTCATGAACAAAACCTCCTCCACAGAAAAAAAGACCGCTCGCGAATTTACTATTCTTAACAAACTCGGCGTGCATGCTCGACCCGCCGCCATGTTCGTTAAAACAGCAAACCGATTCCCTTGCGATATTTTAGTCGAAAAAGATGGCGAAGAAGTCAACGGCAAAAGCATCATGGGCCTCATGATGTTGGCAGCAGGTTGCGGTTCAAAAATTCGGGTAACAGCCTTGGGACAAGCAGCCCAAGATGCTTTAGATGAACTTGAACAACTCATCATCAATAAATTCGACGAAGATTAGGATGAAAAATTATGGCCCACGCGAACTCCTCAGCTGAATTTCGCGTAACAGGTCTAGCCGCTTCACCCGGCTTAGCTCAAGCGCGTCTTCTTATCATCGACTTCGATGATATTACCATTCCGCGTTACTCTATTGAAGAAAATCAAATTACTGATGAAATTGCTCGATTCAACAACGCCATAGAAAAAACTAAGCATCAACTTATCGATATCCAAAAAGAAGTGCGCGAAAATTTAGGCGAAAAAGATGCTGAAATTTTTGAGGCGCATCTTCTCGTCTTGGAAGATGCCACCCTCTTAGGCGCCACTCACAAACAATTAGCCTTAAAAAAACTCAACGTCGAAGCTGTCTATCATCATGTCATTCAACATTACACCGAAGCTTTGGAATCTTTAAAAGATTCTTACCTTTGCGAACGCGCGGCGGATGTGCGTGATGTTTCGCGTCGCGTTTTTCAGAATCTTACTGGCAATCACGGTTCACTTATTCATGCTATTAAAGAACCTTGCATTATCGTCGCCTACGACCTTACCCCTTCTGAAACCGCTCAATTACCACGCGACAAAGTCATGGGTTTCGTGACCTACATCGGTAGCAAAACTTCTCACGCGGCCATTATGGCTCGATCCATGGATATTCCTGCCATTGTCGGCTTACAAGAATCTCCAATCACCTTGGAAAGCGGCATGTTCGCTTTACTCGATGGCACTCATGGCGTCTTAGTCATTAATCCTTCCCCTGAAACTATCGCCCAATTCGGCGCCTTGGAATCACGACACGAAGCCGTCGTGCAAAATCTCGAGCAACTTCGCGAAACTAAAGCCGTCACGCTCGATAATCGACATATCATGCTTTCCGCAAACATTGAAATCTTAGAGGATTTACCTGACATCTTGGAAAGCGGCGCAGAAGGCATTGGCCTATTTCGATCCGAATTTCTTTTTACTCAATCCGATCATTTACCCGACGAAGAAACGCAATACCAATCTTACCTTCAAGCTGCCCAATCTGTAAAACCCTACCCCATCATCTTGCGCACTTTGGATATTGGCGGCGATAAATTAATGGGCGACTACTTTGAAGAAGATCAAAATCCTTTTTTGGGCGTTCGCGCCATTCGTTTTTGTCTCGCGCACCCCGATTTATTTCGCACGCAACTTCGCGCCATGCTACGCGCCAGCACTGAAAAAAATGTAAAAATCATGCTGCCGATGGTTTCCGGTTTGTCGGAAGTGCTCCAAGCCAAAACTCTCATCGAAGAAGAAAAAGAGAAACTTCGCCAACAAGGCATTCCTTTTGATGAAAAAATTGAGCTTGGCATCATGGTCGAAACCCCTTCCGCCGCTCTGATTGCTGATATTCTCGCCAAGGAAGTCAATTTCTTCAGTATCGGAACCAACGACCTCATCCAATACTCCATCGCTATTGATCGGGGTAATGAACGCTTGGCACATCTCTACGAACCTACACATCCTGGTGTTTTACGATTGATTCGACAAATCATACAAGCCGCTCACGAAAACTCAATTTGGTGCGGCCTCTGCGGTGAAATGGCTGGCGATTTTATTCTTGTTCCACTGCTTGTTGGCTTAGGCGTAGACGAATTAAGCTCAGGCGCCGCCCAAGTGCCTCGTGTCAAACGCGTGATCCAATCCATCTCTTACGAAGAAATGAAAACATTGGCCCATGAACTTTTACAACTCACCTCTTCCAGCGAAATCATCAACCGTCTTGATGAACTGGGTCGAGCTCGATTCCCTGAACTATTCGAATGAACTGCACAGATTTGGTAAAAACTGCCATTGCAGAAGATTTAGGTTCGAGTGAGGATATCACCACCGCTTTTTTTATTCCTAAAACGAGACAAGGCCAAGCTCGCATTTTCACTAAAGAATCAGCTATCCTCTCTGGTTCAGAACCGGCAAATGAGGTATTGCGTCAATTCCATTTGAATGCTCATGCTCAATGGTTTCGAAACGATGGCGACTCTTTGGAACCAGGCCAAACCATTCTACAAATCAGCGGTTCGCTTCATGCTCTACTTGCTGCAGAGCGAACCTTACTCAATTTTTTACAGCATCTTTCCGGAATCGCTACTCTAACCCGTCGTTACGTGGAAAAAATTGCGGGCACACGCGCCAAAATTCTCGACACACGCAAAACCCTTCCCGGTTGGCGTCATCTGGCAAAAGCCGCCGTAAAACATGGCGGAGGCTGCAACCATCGCTTCGGTTTGTATGATCAAGTATTAGTAAAAGACAATCATCTCGCGGCTTTGAAAAATGGAAAATCGGATTTAAAATCTATCATTCAGCAAATTCGAAAACAAAATCCTGAAATAAAAATTGAAATGGAAGCAGAAACGCTAGAACAAGTCGCTCATTTTACAACCTTGCCCATTGACATCATTTTACTAGATAACATGCCAATAAAAATTTTACACGAAGCTGTTAAACAAATTGCCGGTCGCTGCCAAACCGAAGCTTCGGGAGGCATCACTCTAGAAACAGTTCGCGCCATTGCCGAAACGGGCGTTGATTTTATTTCTGTAGGAGCCTTAACTCACTCTGTTAAAGCGATCGATTTTTCGATGGAAATATTATGAAACCGGCTTCTCTCATTCTTCGTCAACTGCGCTCTTCACCCACTCAAACATGGCATGAAGACTCCCTAGCTCATCAACTTGCTCTCTCGCCTGAAATGGTGCGTCAAGAAATCCACGCCTTACAACAAGGCGGCTTTCCCATCGTCGAAGAACCTTTTTATGGCTATCGTTTACTCCATTCCCCAGACCTACTTATCGCCGAAAATATAGAATCTTACCTGCCAGAAAACATTGCCATTCCTTGGCGTTGCCTCGTCTATCGCGAAACCACATCGACCAATGATCGCGTCAATCAACTTATTGAACAAAGTGAAAAAGAAGGTCTTGCTCTTTTCGCCGAATCCCAAACTCAAGGTCGCGGTCGCTTACAGCGCGTTTGGGAATCCCAAGCCGGTGTGGGACTCTGGTTTTCATTACTTCTCAGACCTTACTGGAGCATCGCTTGGACCAATCGTTTAACCGTTATCGCCGCTGCTGCTGTGGTTAAAGGATTGGAAAAACTAAGCAACGAAAAATTTCAAATCAAATGGCCTAATGATATTTTTCTTCGTGACAAAAAATTAGGAGGCATCCTTACCGAAACCAAAGTCAACGGCAACCAAATCTATTCCGCGGTGATTGGTATCGGTCTCAACATCAACCACACTCTAGAAAACTTTTCAGAAAATATAAAACCTCTCGCCACTTCCTTATCGCAAGCCACCGGACAACACTGGATTCGCGCCGAAATTGCCGGCGCTATTCTCACCCAATTTTCTAGACTCTACACCGGTAATTTTGAAGAGAGCCAAACTTTATGGCAAGAGCGTTGCTTGACCTTAAAACGCGATGTCATCGTCCAAACCGCTACAGGAAAAATCGAAGGCCGCGCAGAAACCATTGCGGAAGATGGTTGCCTCATGATTCGCGATAACAACGGCTACTTGCAATGGGTTAATTCTGGCGAAATCATTAACACGTGAAATCTTTTTCTCCTCTTCTCATCGACATCAGCAACACGTTTACCAAATACACGGTAGACCTTAAAAAAATTTATCGCCTCCCCACCTCTCAATGGAATCGGAAAACATGTAAAACACTTGCCCAAAAACTAAAAACTTCCCATGCAATGATTAGTTCCGTAGTTCCTAAAATAAATCACCATTTTGCTAGCGCTTTCCCTCACACCCATTTTCTATCCCATAAAAGTCCACTCGACATCGCAATTGATTACCCACAACCCCAACACATTGGCGCCGATCGTCTCGCAAACACCGTTGCCGTAGCTGCTCAAAAATTAGCGCCTGCCATTGTCATCGATTTTGGCACCGCCGTCACTTTCGACGTCATCGACGCCCGCAATACTTATCTCGGTGGGGTCATTGCTCCCGGCATTCAAGCCTTAACCAATTACCTTCACGAAAAAACTGCACTCTTGCCTACCATTCAACTTTCCCCTCCTTCTCGCGCGATTGGACAAAGTACAAAAGAAGCCATGCAAATCGGCGCCATGATCGGCTATCCAGGGCTCATTCAAGCCATTCTCCAAGCCATCCGCAAGGAAATGAAAACTCGAAAAAAAATTCATATGATTGCTACCGGCGGCGATGCCAAACTTCTTGCGCAAAAATTAAAACGCCAACACCTCCTCACCCATATCGACCCTCAACTCACTTTGAAAGGTCTCGCTATCGTAGCTCAAAAAATTTGGGGCTAAATTGATCCTCTACGCGGATGGGGTGAGATTCGAACTCACGGTCCAGGATTACTGGACGCCGGTTTTCAAGACCGGTGCATTCAACCACTCTGCCACCCATCCTTAATTCAAATTTAAAACATATGATAAATTATGAAGGGAAAAAATTTAACGCTGCATTGCCATTAAATCGGGATATCTACCGTAATCACTAGCAATCCAAGGAGTATACATAATATTTAATAAAACACCATTGTATGTATTATACTTTAAATTCCATCCATCAGGAATTTTTGTGCCAGAGCTCCATTTAAAAACATCTACCTCTTGATCATTATAAAAAGCTCCTACTGTTACGGCTACAGGAATACCAAATCGTTTAGTTGCTGAAGGACTAAGATATAAAACAGCCTCATTAATTCCTTTCGGAACATTGGCATAACGAACTAATCCCGTTAACACTCGGAATCGATCCTCTACCTGAACAAGCACTTCATAATTAAATACTAATCCATCGGCCCATTCAGGTAGTGAAGAAAAAGTAGTAATTAACTTAGACCACTTACCTCCACCTCCCTGTGCCGCTTCTGTTTCGATGTTAAATTTTGTCATTTTTACGGCTGGTGGGGCATTAGTATCAACTTGAGCAAAAATGATACTTGAACAATTTATTAAAAGAAAAATACAATAAATAATTTTTTTCATAAAAATGTTTTTCTAGTTATATGAATTTCTGGTTGATTTTGTTGATTAAATCTTATTTCTATATCTGCCTTTAACAATGCTTTTGATAAAGCACGATCAGTATTTTTCCTTTTTATTTCACCTGCACTGTAAATGGTAAAGTTTTGTGACCTTAAAGTTAAAGCATTAGCAATAAAACGCATAAAATCCTCTTTACGAAAATCATATTTTTCTGAATTCTTCATTCCAGGAACAGTTAAAATATTTCCTATATTAATAAAGGGCTTACTAGTAGTTTTTGTTAATAAATCAGCAAAGTAAGTGTATTGATTACCAATATTTGAAGCACCATAAAAAAGTTGTTCAAAAGTCAAATTTTTAGCAGTATTAACATTGATAAATCCGTCTATCATAGGTTGGCTATTAACGTTAATTTCATCAATCAATCCAGTATGAAAATAGTTTAAAATTGGAGCATCTGAATTAGAATCAGGAGTTTGCTCACCTCCAAAAACTTTTAAAGTTTTCCAAGGATCGCCAGAGAAAATATAGCCCATGTCAGCAAGGGATTGAAAATTAGTGCTAGCCACATAAAAATGATTGGCGGCATTTTCATTTGCATACCAACGATGATTAGGAGATACACCTTGAATGCCATCTCCAGCTTCCATTGCGACTGAAAAATCAATTGGTGTCAAAGGATCAGGTGTTGTCGTCCCCACTTCAGCAGTCTTACTTTGAATCCAATTTTGAGAAAGATAATTTAGCCTTGGATCGTTGTTAAGATGATATTCTAATTTATTTGGCTTCTCCGTATATTTAAAAATTCTAGAACCCGGTGATTGACCTTGTGAAATAAATTCAGGGGGTTCCGCAGGAATTGGTTGTTCCGAAAGGCTATCCAAAATCTGAACATAACCTGAAATTCCAGAGGTACTAGTGTATAGCAGCCTGACTTTTTCTATTTCAAATTTTAAATCATTAAAATTTACAGCCTGACTATTCCCTTGTTGAAAAAAACTTTTAAAATTAGCGTAATTAGCGGAACCAGATGTAGGCTGAGGAAAACTCCACCCACTAAATGGGACAAAGAACTTAGGAAACCCTGGTGGCATGTCTGTTAACTTTTCATTCAAATCCTTTAAAAAATAATTCGAAGCATCATCTCCATAAGAGCCTCCAGAGGCACTCCCGGTAACTTTAATTGATATTTCAACGCTATAATTTACGTTCCATTCCAAAGAATTTGCCGTCCAAGGATAAACCAGTCCCAATGTTGAAACTACACGGGTAGAATTAATTTTACCCGCATTATTACCAGAACCCATATTGAGAATCATTCCAGTCCCCACGAAATTAATAAAAGGGTGTCCCTGCAACCCACCATTTACCAATTTAGCTTCTATACCCAAATAACTCGGATTTTGGTCGTTATCTGTGGTTGGTATAACATCAGAATCTAAATAATCTATAATATTAGCTAAAATTTGGCGCCCTTTAACCATTCCATACTTTTTCTTTAAATAAGAAAAATCACCACTACCCCATTCTTCAGATTGTACCCCATCTAATAATTGATCAATTAATGCTGCACGAGGATTACCTAAAGCTTGGCTCATAGACAAAGAATCGATATATTGAGCCAATTTTTTAATATTTATCTGCTTCCCTCCCTCGGGAGTCAAATAACTTGCATACGATTTCAAAGTATAATCATATTCATTAGCCTTTTCCTGAGCAGGAGCCACTTGATTAATACTACTCGGGGTTAACAAAAAATTTGATGCACTCGAAATTGCTAAAAGTTCAGCTTGAGAAAATAATGATCCATTTTTTCTTAAGAGCGAGAATTCATTTAAATTAGTTAAATACTCTCTGGGTTTACCTTGAGCAACTAAAGCATTTTGTTTGGAGTTTGCTTCATCGATCCAATAACCATAACGAAATTCCATATTGGTATTACCACCAGCATATAATGACGTGTAACCAACATCTCTTACAACTCCATCAGCTACTTGAATAATATTAGTTGCGTTTCCCAATGCTGTATACATGTAGTTGCTTCCCACTACATTTGTAGTTCCATAGCGAAATTTTAATAGATAAGGCTTGTGGTAGTTAGTATTTGAAGTGTCAACTTCATCTACAGTTACATAATGATAATTAGTTAATCCATCTGTCAATTTAATCATAGCTTCAGCTAATCCAGCTTCTGCCGCCATTTGCGCTTGCGTCACATTCACAATATTCCTCGCTGCGATGCGTTCGATGCGCATGTTGGTGAGGAAAGCAGTGACGCTGACGGTTAAAACCACGAGTAGAAGCAACACGCTAATGAGGGCAAAACCTTTTTGCTCCGTTTTTTTTCTGCGGTAGGTTGGGTTGGATTTTGTTTTCATGGTTAACATAACAAAGGTTTGAAGCCGGCTTGTTTGAAGTGGCGATCACTGGCCAGGGCTTGGGTTAATCTCAATTCTCGCATGACAACAAAGCTGGTGCAGTCGGTGAAGGAATAATCTTTGTCTTCGTGTTTAAACAAAAAATCGCGCGCTTGGAAAAAACGGTTTTCATTAATCCATTCGATTTGCACGGGATTGCCGGAAAATATTTTTTTAAAAAAAGGCGCTATTAAGTAAGAATAACGGCGAGATCGAAATAGGGTCACTGTTTCATCAATGATATAATCTGTCGTAATCATACTAAAATTTAAGGGAGACATTTGGGTTAACCAGTCTTGAGCCGATTCATGAGCCAAATCATCATCATTAAGAATCGCCATCCACCCGCTTGTGTCGACAAATATCTCAATATTCATAAATCAAACGATCCATTTCTTCATTAGTCATCGGCCCCATACTCACAGACATAGCAAATAGACTCTTAACAAAATCAACACTCTTTTCAGCGGATTTTTTGACGTGAGGCAAAGCAGGCTCCAATCGCACTGCTGGACGTCCGCGATAGGTCAAAATCATGCTTTGGCCATTTTCCACCTTCTTTACAATGGTTTCCGCATTATGCCGTAAATCAAGCATAGTAATGGTAGGCACCTGCATCTCTTTTTCTACTGCGGTTTCACGCAATAACATGGGCGCTTTTTTCACGGCTTTATATTTGATCGATCTCTTTTTCATAAGTTAAAGTTAAACTTAAAGTTTAACTCAATCAAATTTAATCGTAAATTTTTCATATTCACTTCACTCCGGGCCTATCAATGGAATCCTCGTTGTAAATTGTTGCACGTAAGGTTGGATGCTATTGCGATACATTTCCGAACCCTTTTCAAACCATCCATTAGGATCAATCCCCTGCGCTTTAATTTTCCGGGTAGCTTGGGCATTAAGGGCTTTGAATTCGACTTGCACGGAAGCTGGCAAATTCGTTTTAACGGTAAGGGGATAATTCATTACGGCACCGTTTGTGTCGAGCGCTGTGACTTGAAAATCCCACACGTAGGCGGCTAGGGTACTATCTGTAGCGTTATCGCGATTGGCCGGTGCGGGTTGAAAAAGTTGAGAGGGATTACCCAAAAGAGGAAAAGTGTCATCGCTATTGCGGAAGTAGCGTTTCAACATAAAAGCGCCTCGAGAATCGTCCCAATAACAATAAAATCCTACTGCACAAACATCACTTTTACCCCCGTTATTCTTCACGGTGGTTAAAGCATAGATTTCTTGATTCGGAGGCGTGGGCGATGGCGATCTCTCACCCAATATTAAAGTAGCTACTTGCGAATTCCCTCGTAATGTATTACGCAAGTCACGCGAAATAATATGCAAAGCCGCACGCGCTTCGCGAAAGGCATCGGTGCGTTGCTCGGCATTTTGCCAAGTGCGCATAGATAATTCAAAAATCTGAAAAAGCAAAGCCATTAATAGCGATAAAACTGCCATGGAAATAAGCAATTCCAACAAGGTAAAAGCTTTTTTGCGCGATCGAAGGCAGGCTATTTTTTTCATTTCAAATCCCCCACAAATGATACAAATTTTAAAGCGCTGACATTATTCGTAGGCAGCCAAGTCACCGTTAAAGCCACTTGATTGACCCGACTAGGATTGCTCGTCGGAAAATTGGTTGGACTATTGTTAAAATCTAAATTGAGAAAAAAAACGCTTTCCGCGCTTTCCACATTAGTGATGTTGCCATTGATATCGCTATAAAGTTGCAAAGGTCCATTTTGAGAAGACAGATTCACATCTTCTCCAAATAATTCCACCTTATCAAATGGTTGAGAGCGCAAAGTCGAATAAATCGATTGGGCCATCAATGCAGCGCGAGTTTCGTTAGCTGTGTCACGACTCGAGTTAAGGCCAGAAGGCAACAAACCTAAAATAGCGATAATTCCAATCGCCACCACTCCCACCGCCGCCACGACTTCCACGAGCGAAAAGGCGGAAAATTTTTTCTTCAAAGGAAAGCATTTTATTTTCATAAAAATTAGCGATTCGCTCCCGCTTCAACACTTTCCGGTGGTGTCCAATGCGCCAACCCAGTGTAAGGCGAAACACGAATTTCATCGAAATAAATCGCTTCTCTACTCTGCTCCGCGACCTGTCCCGCTTTCGAAGTAAAAATCTCATTACCATCCTCGCCCACAAACCCTTCAAACACATAGAAAGCTAATTGATTGGAATCCGTAGGTGTGCTGACAGCTCCCATTTCATCAAATTGAACATATTTTAAATTAATAGAACCTCCGCCGGAAAAATCGCGTGGCACAGGAAAGTTAAGCGTTTGTGTCGAACCAAAAAAGGATTGCGAATCATTTCGCAACGCTGTGCCTTCCGGCAAAAAATTCCAACGCGACACAGCAACAATATTACTCTTTCCATCATCGGTTTGTTGATAAATCGCAAACGAACGGTGACGATATTTTTCTGGCGCAGAAGCGTCCGCAAAAACCATATAAACCGGTCGCCCTTGTGAAATTGCCAAAGATCGTGCTTGCGAAAAACCACTTAATAAAGTCGAGATGGCCCCCTTTTTTCCTGAAACGGTTGTCACACTTTTTAAAGCCGGCAGCGAGATAGCGCTCAACAATGCGATAATGGCAATCACAGCCATTAACTCAATCAACGTGAAACCCAGTTGCTGCTTCAGGTTCTTCATCTCTTATTAAGATCGCAATTTTTTGCAAAAAGACAAGTAAAATTTTGTATATACTTTGTAAATCAGGAAAGAAATGGTTTTAGCCAGCAGCTAACAGCTAAGCGCTTAATAAATATCTTCGTAATCTCGACGATGGGTGTCATTCGAAGGGCGCGAATGAGAGCGATTCCCTGCTGGCGGAATCATGACAACAGGCAAACGCAAATCGAGAGGGCCATGTTGTCCTAACGACTCATAATGCTCTAACTCGAAAACGTCTAACAACTTATTCATCACTGGTTCATAGCCCTTATGTTGCCAATAGCGACCATACAACCGATATTGAAAATTTTGATCTGCTGTGCGATTGCCAAGACTTCGATGTGGTGCCAAACATTTATCCTCTTTTAAAAGAACTAAACGCGCATCATCCCAAGACTCTTCGGGACGCTTGACCCATCCCCAAACCTGTAAATTTGTGTAATAAACACGTTGCCCTAACCAATACTCCGGAGGATTCGCATTTAACTCAGCCGCGGTAATATCCGGCCTATCCGGCGAATCAGGCACCGTAGCACAACCCACGACAAATAATGACATCCCAAAAATTAAAAAAAAGTTTTTCATTTTTTCCTCTTAATTACTCTGTGGTTAAGTTAATTCGTCCACTTTCCATTTTTACTTGATAAAAATGGCAAAGCTCCTGAAGAATAATCGGTCTTTCCAATCGCTCCCACCATCTTCACACCCGTCGTCTCTCGAAATTTTTGAGAATAATATTCACCCGAATGACAACCCCAGCTTTGAGTCTTCGCATCTCGCGCAAAAATGCCTCGCTTTAACTCACTCAAATCTCGCGTGTGCAAAAACACCACAGAACACGCATCAATTTCATTACTATAATCAAACATCCAATTCGCTTTATTACTATGCCCAAAAAAATCCAAAGACTGAATCGGTTGCTGATGACGATCTTGCCCTTCATTCAAATAACGAATCAAAGTTTCCGCCTCATCAAACCACATCAATCGCACTCCCAACTCCTGAGCTTTCGCTTCCACCTGCCCAATTAAATCTTGTCCTTCTTCTACAGAACGTCGTTGATAAGAAGGTCGATAAACCACCCAGGTCAGTAAATCATCAGCACCTTTTTCCTGTTGAATTTGTTGCAAACGAATTCCAGCACTTTTAATAAAATTCCCCCAATAAACATCATGTGTTGGATTGCGCTCTTTTTCCCATTTTCTTAACGCTGGCCCCCCGCTGACCACAATATATTCATCGGCACAAGCTAAACTTGCACTCAACAACAAACTAAAAAACAAAAATTTAAAGTATGATTTCATAAGATTTAACCGCAGAGAACGCTGAGGGTCGCAGAGGTTCTTCGTTTAATTCATTAACAACCCGTAAAATTCCCTCTTTCAAACGAGTTACATGAAAATTTAAAAGCAATCCAACAGAAATTTGACTTAATTTTAAATAAGTTAGCAACTGGGCTTTATGAATAGGCAATAACTCATTGACACATTTAACTTCAACAATCACTTTGTTTTCCACGAGAAGATCAATGCGATAGGCCGCATCGATCTTTATACTTTTATAGACAATTGGCAAAGGAATCTGCGTCATGACATTTAAGTCACATTGATGTAATTCGTAGAGCAAACACTTTTCATAAGCACTTTCTAATAACCCAGGACCAAGAGCAGAATGAACTTTCATAGCCGCACCCAAGATTTTTTGCGTTAGTTCATTTAAATTCATTTCTCTCTGCATCCTCAGCGTCCTCTGCGGTTAAAACTAAACATTTGTCACTTCCTGCTTTTCCAGCGGCTCCTGCCATTTGCCATGCTCACGAATCAGATCCACCAAACGATCCACCGCCTCCGCCTCAGGGATGTTAAATTTTACCGGCGTTTTTCCAACATAAAGATTAATCTTACCCGGAGCACCCCCCACATAACCAAAATCCGCATCTGCCATTTCCCCAGGACCATTCACAATGCAACCCATAATCGCAATTTTCACTCCTTTTAAGTGATCCGTGCGACTTTTAATTCGCGCCGTGACCGTTTGCAAATTAAATAAAGTGCGCCCACAACTCGGACATGCGACATAATCCGTTTTAAAACTGCGACATCCAGCCGCTTGCAAAACATTATAAGCCAAACGCAAAGAAGCGCCCGCGCCCGGTTCTCGTCGCACCAAAATCGCATCCCCAATTCCATCACACAACAACGCGCCCAACGTAGTGGATGCAGCCAATAATGCTTTTACAGGATCCGGCTTTTCTTGAGAAACCTCCAATGTGTCCTTAAGAAGAATAGGATTCGTCGCACCAATTTGATCCAATCGCGCTGCTAACAAACGAAACGCGGCAATAGGATTCAATTCCACCCCATCCGCCACGGTCACTAACTGGCCTTCAGCCGGTTTTTCAAATTCTTCCAAAGGCGAAAGCTCAACGATATCGAGTTTTTCATAAATACCCTCCGGCTTCACATCATCACCCGGTTTAATCCGTGGCGCTACCTTATCCCAAACCTGTTGTGGCACCACCACACGCACCAATTCCTCACCTCCAAACCGCGTGCCCTCCTGCTCAACAACATGTGTCGAACGACGTGTGAAATGAAAAGGATCGCGTTTCTCAACAATATTCAAATGCGTCACATCCATAGCATTTTTCGATAAAACAGGAATCTGCTCAATCAACGCTTCGCAAACCGGAATTTCATGTGGACTATCTTCCGTCAAACTCACACGAATCGTGTCGCCTACACCTTCCTGAAGCAACGTGCCAATACCAATCGCACTCTTAATGCGACCATCCTCTCCCTCGCCCGCTTCAGTCACGCCCGTGTGAATAGGATAATTCCAATCCTGCCCCTCCGCTTCCAGTTTAGTCACCAACAAACGATAAGCCTCAATCATCACCTTCGGATTCGACGCCTTCATCGAAAACAAAAAGTTATGAAAATCATAATGACGCGCGATTCGCGCAAACTCCAAAGCGCTTTCCACCATTCCCAACGGCGTGTCACCAAA
The DNA here is from genome assembly GCA_019694135.1 of Verrucomicrobiia bacterium. NCBI lineage: Bacteria > Pseudomonadati > Verrucomicrobiota > Verrucomicrobiia > Verrucomicrobiia bacterium. Next base: position 278,138 of record JAIBCM010000003.1, read on the forward strand.
CCGATTCATGATGCGATCCGATAAAGAGCCGTGATTCGTCCCGATTCGCATCGCAATCCCACGACGCTTACACAACTCAACCAAAGGTCGAAAAGCCCCCTCCAGCCTCCCGACTTCCTCAGCATAGACTTCATCGGTGTATTCTTTAACAACAAACTTTTTCTTATCGATAAAATTGCCCGGATTAATTCGCACCTTTTCCACCCATTGGGCTGCCTCCATAGCCGCCTCCGGTTTAAAATGAATATCCGCCACCAATGGAACGGCAACACCCCGTCGATTCAGTTCTTCACGAATATTTTTTAAATTCGCCGCATCTTTCACAGTTGGCGCAGTAATACGCACGATCTGACACCCTACCTTTACCAAATCCATCGTCTGCTGCACACAGGCATCGGTATCCATCGTGTCACATGTTAACATGGACTGACGCACGATAGGATTAGCGCCTCCAATTCGCACCTGACCAACTGTAATTTCTCGAGTTTTGCGGCGTCGATAAAAAAAAGCCGGTTGAGGATAATTCATAATTAACGCCTATCTATTTTATGGATTGGTAGGTTCAGGTTCTGCAACAAATTCAATTTTTTCCTGCTTTTTAGCTTCGTCCCCTGCCTTTTTCAATTCCGAAAACATCTTCAAACCGCGTGTGGCATCAAAAAAAGTCACATAAAGCATGAAAGAAATCAAAATTATCGCAAAGGCCGATTGCAAAGCCGAAACCAAACGTGCCGGTAAAGGTCGACGAATCACACCCTCGATCGCCGACAATAAAATATGCCCCCCATCCACAACAGGAATAGGCAGTAAATTCACAATAGCCAAATTAATATTAAGCACCACACTAAACCATAACACCAAACGAATATCCTCTCGCAACAACATCAAATACATCATCAAAATACCCAACGGCCCGCTCATATGCTTAATCTTAATATCAGAATTCGGATCAGTAATAGCGCCCATCGTTTTTTTTACCGAAATTAAACTATCCAAAACCAACTGAATGGGCGACGGATGCACAATCGTCAACAAATCCTGTTTCCAACTTATCCCGACAAACGGCTCCGTAGCGCCTTGAGGAATCTGCGGCGTAAAAACACCATCATACTCCTTCCCATCGCGTAAATAACTAAAGCTTAAAGGCTGGTTATTATGCTTTACTACCACATCACTAAACAGAATGGGATGATAAACTTTCTTGCCATCAATACGGATAATTTCATCCCCTACCCGTAACCCTGCCATAGTTGCAGGCGAATTTTCCAATACCTCCCCCACTACCAATCGAACTGCTGGCATAATACCAACCCGACGAATTCCCACTGCGTCATCTTTTGTAGGCTGAATCAAAGTTGTCACCAATTCCGACACGCCATTTGGTAAAATGCGTTCCACATCAAATTGAATCTTAGATCGTCGACTAAATGCAATCGCTTCCACAACACTATTTGGCGTCACCGCATAATCAGTAACGGGTTTATTATCAATTGCCAAAATTTTATCACCCGGCTCCAAAGGAATTTCGGCCTTAGCCGCAGGCATATCCGGCTCCACATAACCAATCACCGTTGTCATTCTCGACTCTTGAATCGGCCTTCCTACCCCACCAACAATCACCGCCAAAAAAATTCCAAATAACGCGCTAAATAAAGGCCCTCCTAAGGCCGCCCAAATTTTATCCATCGGTTTAGCCACCGGCAACTCTCCCTTATCTAATTTACTTTCCCCCTCCAACATCTCCATCGGAGCCATTTGTGGCAGCGAAACGTAACCTCCAAAAGGAATCGCACAAACACACCAATCCACACCCTTAATTTTCTTTTTCCATACGGGAGGGCCAAAACCAACCGCAAATCGTTCCACCACCATACCTCGGGCTAAAGCAAATAAAAAATGGCCCAATTCATGAACAAAAATGGTAAGCCCAAACAATAAAAAAACCGCAATAATAATGCCAATCCACACTAAAACTTCCCACATCATAAATTTACTTCACCTCTTTCAAAATTTCTTCCGCTATTCTTCGCGCTTCCTGATCTGCTTGCAATATAGCCTTTAAATCTGGCGAAGCAACCTCCTTATGACTCTCCATTACCTTTTCTACAACCTCCCAAATCCCAGGAAACGATAACCGCTCTTCCAAAAAATGTTGGACGGCTACTTCATTGGCTGCATTCAAAACTGCGGGCATCGTCCCCCCCTTAGCATCCGCCTGCCTCGCCAAACGCAACGCAGGAAACCGTTTTTCATCCGGCGCTTCAAACGTTAACGCCCTGACTTTGGTAAAATCCAAAGGTGCCAAACTATTTTTCAAACGCTCCGGATAAGTCACCGCATACTGAATCGGAAAACACATGTCCGAATAACTTAACTGCGCCAAAATAGAACAATCCACAAACTCCACCATCGAATGAATAATACTTTGCTGATGCACCACCACATCCACTTTTTCCATTGGCAAATCAAACAACCAACGCGCTTCAATCATCTCCAAACCTTTATTAAATAAAGTTGCCGAATCAATCGTAATTTTTTGTCCCATCACCCAAGTCGGATGTTTTAACGCTTGCGCTTTCGTCAACATCGGAAAATGCTCTAGAGGCGTCTCCAAAAAAGGCCCGCCGGAAGCGGTTAAAATAATACGTCGCACTTCCTCTACTTTGCGCCCCTCCAAACATTGAAAAATCGCATTATGCTCAGAATCCACTGGCAAAACTTTCACCCCTTTTGCTTTCGCCAATGGCATCACCACCTGCCCCGCCATTACCAGAATCTCCTTGCTCGCCACTGCAATATCCTTACCCGCACGAACTGCCGTCAAAGCAGGTTTTAATCCTCCCGTGCCAACAATCGCCACAATCACCAAATTCGCCTCTGCCAATTCTGCTAATTGAATCAACCCTTCCTCGCCCCAAACTACTTTCATCCCATTCGGCACACGACTTTCCAACCACTGGGCATCCTCTTGACTCATCACACTGATTAAAGCAGGAGAAAACTCCTGAGCTTGTTTCAATAATAACTCACGATTCTTCCCCCCAGCCAATCCGACCACTTTCATGCGATGGGGAATATCACGAGCCACTTTTAATGAACTCGTGCCAATGGAACCCGTGGAACCTAAAATAACAACTTTCTTTTGCATCCGCTTAAACTCCAGCCATACTAAAGTGTTGCCCGTAATTGTAAAAATAAATACAACACCGGCGCAGTAAATAAAACGCTATCGATCAAATCTAACGCCCCGCCAATTCCCGGAATAAATCCGCCTGAATCCTTCACCTGTGTGTCTCGTTTCATCACCGACTCAGCCAAATCACCCACCACACTTACCAAAGAAATAATTAAACCCAAGCCAATCGCCCACTCCTTAGGAATCAAAGTCAAACGCTCTGGAAATCCAGCAATTAAACCATAACTCACACCCACCGAACACAAAACACCCACTATAAAACCTTCCCAAGTTTTTTTAGGGCTGACCTCTGGCAACAATTTATGGCGGCCAAATAAACTTCCCCCAATATAAGCACCAATATCTGTCATCTTTGTTACTAGCAATAAATACAGCAGGAGAAATGGTTCACGACCTGTTGCGGGAAAATAAACCAACCGTGTCACAAAATTAAAAAGCCAAATCACATAAAAAATACCGAAAAAAGTCACTGCCACTGTCAACACAGGCGTAGTTTGCGAGCGATCGAAAACTTGTCGCGATAAAATGCCTAATAAAAAAATCAATAAACAAATGAGTTCGAAAAGCGCTTGCGATAAAAAAGTTACCCGCCCACTTAAAATCAACCAACTACCAATTAAAAAAAAGAGACCGCTAACAATTCCTGTTTTTCGAAAACTGCGAATCCCTTTATTGCGTAAAGCATAAAAAAACTCTCCTAAAGCAATCGTCCCAATCGCCGGAATTAATAATCCAAATCCCCAATCCCAATCAAAAATAATGACTCCTAAAATAAGTCCCCATAAAAGCAACGTGGAAAAAGCGCGCCTTAAAAAATTAGACCTTGCCATAACGTCTTTGTCGGTTTGAAAAATCCTTCAACGCTTCTAAAAATTGCACCTTCCGAAAATCGGGCCATAAGGTTTGCGTTACATATAACTCAGTATACGATAACTGCCATAACAAAAAATTGCTCAGACGCATTTCACCACTCGTGCGAATCAACAAATCCGGTTCGGGATAATAACGCGTATAAAGATGATGGCCAATAACCGTTTCATCAATTTGCGCCCAATCCAAATGCCCACTTTGCACTTCTCGCACAATCGATCGCACTGCTTCCACAAGCTCGACACGACCACTATAACTCAGCGCTAAAATCAACGTTAACCCTGTGTTTCGACTCGTAGCAAGAATCGTGCGATGCAACTCCTCTTGTACATCTTTTGGTAAATCTGTTAAACGCCCGATCGCTTGCAACTTGACGTTATTCGTTTGCAACTCTGCCAATTCATCGCGCAAAAACCGTTTTAAAAACTCCATGAGAAGTTTGACTTCTGTTTTGGGTCGCAACCAATTTTCCACCGAAAACGCATAAAGCGTTAGATACTCCACGCCTACTTCTCCCGCTGCGCGAACCACCGCACGAACCGATTCCACACCTTGACGATGCCCTTGAATTCGAGGCAATCCTCTCTTCTTAGCCCAACGTCCGTTGCCATCCATGATAATAGCCACATGACGCGGAATCCGTTTTAAGTCATTATTATCAACCCCTTTTTTCATGACATCTCTACCTCTAGGTAGCTTCTGGCAGGGAACAAGACAATTTCATAATCATCTTTCATCCAAAAAGATTAATTTTTAATGAAAGGACATTGACGAGTTTCTTGCTTTGCGTTTCACTCACCACCGATGACAACTCATTCTTTGTTGGAACAACGACTAGCCAAACTCAAAGCCTTGGAGCAATTGGGCGTAGCTCCTTTTGGCAAGTCTTTTCCTAACACCATTTCTGCTCAAGAATGTAAAAACCATTTCGTCGAAGGAAAAAAAGTGAGAATTGCCGGACGCTTAATGACACGTCGCGATATGGGCAAAAGTCAATTCGCTCACTTGCAAGATAGCTCGGGCCGCATTCAAATTTATCTCCAAAAAAATAGTTTAGGCGAAACTCCATGGGAACAATTTCAACTGCTTGACTTAGGCGATATCCTTGGCGTGGAAGGCACATTGTTTACTACCAAAACTGGCGAACAATCCTTAAAAGTTGAACAATTTCAGCTTCTGACAAAAGCCCTCCGTCCTTTACCAGAAAAATGGCATGGTCTCACAGATGTCGAACAACGTTATCGCCAGCGTTATCTCGATCTTTTGACCAATGAAGAAGCCCGCGCCATTTTTCAAAAACGCATCCGGTTAGTGCGTGAAATTCGTCGCTTTTTTGATGAACGCAATTTCTTGGAAGTCGAAACACCCATGATGCAAACCATAGCCGGCGGCGCCGCTGCACAACCTTTTGTCACACATCACAAAGCTTTGGGACTGGATCTTTATCTACGCATTGCACCCGAGCTTTATCTCAAACAACTATTAGTAGGCGGTTTTGAAAAAATTTATGAAATCAACCGCAACTTTCGCAATGAAGGCATTTCACGCAAACACAATCCCGAATTCACCATGTTAGAAGCCTATTGGGCTTATGCCGACTTTGAAATGATGGCCAACTTAGTCGAAGAATTAATTTGTCATCTTGCGCAAATCATCAACTATGACGGCCCCATCCAATGGAACCGACCTTGGCCTCGCAAAACTTATCACGATGCCATCTGTGAAGCAGCCGGCAACGATTGGTTTACCTTGAGCGCCGAACAACGCAAAAACAAAGCGAAAGAATTAGGCGTGGAAATTATTCCTGGATTAGAGGATTTTGAAGTTACCAATCAAGTTTTTGAAAAATTGGTAGAAGCGAAAACAATCAATCCGGTTTTTTATACTCATCTTCCACAAGAATTAGTGCCTCTAGCAAAGCAAAATCAACAAAACACTTCGCTAGTCGACGTGTTTGAACTGGTGATTAATGGACAAGAAATTGCTCCGGGTTATAGCGAACTGAATGATCCTCTCGTGCAACGCGAGCGTTTGATGCATCAAGCTGGCGAAGAAAAACAAAGTGTCGACGAAGAATTCCTTACCGCCCTAGAACATGGTATGCCACCCGCGGGAGGCATTGGCATTGGCATCGATCGACTTGTCGCCACCCTAACTGGCGCCGATAGCTTACGCGAAGTCATTCTATTTCCCTTGCTTCGCCCTCATTCTTGAACATAATAAAATCATGAGCTGGCGTCTGACTCCTAAAGAAGCAGGACTAATCATTATTGATTTACAGGAAAAACTAATCCCTATCTTGCATGAAAAAGAAAAAGTGATTCAGAAAACTCGTGCTCTCATCGAAGTCGCTAAAATTTTTCATCTTCCCATTTTTTTCACAGAACAACTTCCTGAAAAATTAGGCGCTACGATTCCAGAAATCAAAAATGCGCTTCCTAATTTTATTCAACCGCTTGCCAAGTCCGAGTTTTCCGCTCTTCACTGTCTTCCTGAGGAATTACCGCGTCACCTTCTCATTGCAGGCTGCGAAACCCATGTTTGCGTACGCCAAACGGCATACGATTTACGTGAAGAAGGAAAAAGTGTTTATTTAATCGCTGACGCCACCAGTTCGCGCCAACCCTTAGACCATGAATTGGCCATTCACGAAATGCAGCAAGATAAAATAATCGTAACTTCAGTGGAAACGATCAGTTGGGAACTCGTTCAAAAAGCGGGCACCGACTTATTTCGACAGGTGTTGGCTATTCTAAAATAATACCCAATTTATTCTTCAGAATTTTCCGATTCTGATTTCTTTTTTCGAACAGTCGATTTCTTTGCTGAACCCGATTTACTTTTTGCCCCTGCATCAGCTTCATCCTCTACATTCTTAGGCACTTCCAACACCACTTTAAACGCCGCTTTCACTTCGGAATGTAAAACAACTTCCAAAGTATGAGATCCTTTTTCTTTTAAAGGATGATCCAGACGAAGTTGTTTTTTCTCAAGCGTGATATTTTCCTTATTCAAACGCTCTAAAATATCCTGACTAGTAACTGAGCCAAACACCTTCCCTTGTCCCTCTGCTGCTGTCATTTGAAAAGTCAGCGTGACCTTGTTGAGTTGTTTGGCTAATTCATTTGCCTCATTTAACTCGTTGGCTTCGCGTTCCGCTCTAGCTTTTTTCAATTGTTCAATTTGATGTTTGTAAGCAGCAGTCGCTGGCAAAGCAAAACCGCGTGGCAACAAATAATTTCGCGCATAACCTGGACGCACCTTCACGACATCAGCTTCGGCGCCTAATCCAGAAATTTTTGATTTTAAAATAACTTCTATCATAACTTTTATACTTTTACTTGATTAAAAAGGAATATCATCTTCTTCCAAATGCACTTCTTCTGCAGATTTAGGAGAGCGCGCTGCTGTTGCTGCACCTTTTTCCGCTGCTCCTTTGGAAGCAGGAGCCGAAGCAGCTGCTCCTTCACGAAATTCGGCATTGCGGGGTCTACCTAAAAATTGAACTCGCTCGGCACGAACACGCAAACGACTTTTCTTTTGGCCATCTTTATCTTCCCATTGATCTAGCTGCAACCGGCCTTCTACAAAAACTGGGGCGCCTTTAGTCAGATATTGACCGCAAGTCTCCGCTTGTCGTCCCCAAGTCACAATATCAACATAAGTGACCTCTTCCTTTTCGTCACCTTCTTGGGTTCGATAAACCGTATTGATAGCAATGGAGATATCCGTGACCGCAGTTCCTTTGGGTGTATAACGCACTTCAGGATCGCGCGTCAAATTGCCCATTAAAAAAACTTTATTTAATGAAGACATAATTTAATTAAGCAGTTGCTGCTTCCGCTTTTTTTCGGGAAGCTTTCTTTTTTGCAGGCTTGGCCGAGGTGATAAGATACATTTGGCGAAAAACTGAGGGATTCAATGTCAGCTTGGAACGCAATGTTTCCAATTTTTCAGGTGCTAATTGCAAAATCACATTCACATAAAATCCGGAATCCAAACTGGAATCGCCCCGTTCAAATTTGCGACGCTCCAATTTTTGAACACCTTCCACTTTACCCTCTAAATTTTTAATTTCTTTTTCAATTCCTTCAATGGCTTCAGAGACCGCTTCGTCCTGTCCTTGAACATTCAATATATATAAGGCTTCGTAATACTTCATAACTCGTTTTTTATTTGATTAAACTGGTTCATAGCCGTAGCCAAGCCCAAAATGCAAGCGCATTCTGTAGCCTGGACCGCTTTTTCTATCATTTTTATCATTTCCTCCCCTTCCCAAGAAGCAAAAGGTTCCAAAACATAGTCCGATAAATTTTTATTTTCAGGCAAAGGCCCAACGCCACAACGCAAACGCGCAAAGTTCTGGGTTTGCAACTGCTGCTCCACTGACGCCAACCCGTTATGTCCACCGGTTCCGCCTGATGCACGCAATCGCAACTGGCCTAAAGGCAAAGCCACATCATCCGCCACCACTAAAATTTGCTCTGCCGAAATTTGATGCCATGCCAAAAACGACTTTACGGCTGCGCCACTCAAATTCATAAAGGTTAAAGGTTTCAGCAATTTTATCGCTTGCAAGGAACCTTCTCTCTCTAAATTAACTGTAGTCACCTCACTTTGCCAACGTGATTCCTTTTTCCAAAAAGCATGGTGCTGAGCCGCCCAACGGTCTAAAATTAAAAAACCAATATTGTGTCGCGTCGTAACATATTCGCGACCTGGGTTGCCTAATCCCACCACCACGCGAATCACACGCGGCTCCTCAAATTATTTCTTGTCCTTTTTAGCATCACCAGATTCCGCAGCCGCACCTTCAGCCGGTTTCTTTTCCTTAATGACTTCCGGTTGAGTTGGTGTTGCAGCTGCTTCGGCAGTTGATTTTTCTTCCTCCACCGCTGGAGCCGCTACAGAAAAGACAACGAGATCTTTCGAATTCAAAATCTGTACTCCGTCAGGAACAACAATGTCGCTGACATGCAAAGTTTGTCCCACATTTAATTGTGATACATCAACCGCAATGCGATCCGGCAAATCTTTAGGCAAACATTCCACCTGTAACTCGCGAAGAATGTGCTCGAGAATACCGCCATAAGTTTTTACACCCACCGCTTCACCTGTGGCTTCGACCACAACCTGCGCTTTAATTTTTTCATCCGCCGCAATCTCATGCAAATCGACATGTAAAATATTTCCAGAAATCGGATCATGCTGCACGTCTTGCAAAAGCGCTAATTTTTTAACTTTGCTTCCTCCGGTTTGTTCCAATTCCAAATCCACTACCAAATTTTCACCCGTCGCATGCTGAATCAAAGCATTTAATGCGCGTGAATCGATTTCCAAATTGGTGGCTTGCGTTTTTTTACCATAAAAAACCGCAGGCACACGACCCTGAGTGCGTATTTTTTTAACCTGATTGCGGCCCGCGACTTGGCGCGAACTCGCCTTTAATAAAACTGAACTTGCCATAAGCCGCGCACTATAAAGAATTTCTTAGTCTTGGCAACTCACAAATTTTACCATGACAGTTGGCTTGGGTTGGGATATAGAATCCGCATCAAATGAAATTGGAACTCGGTCAACTTCTTACCATGGGTCTTCCGGGACCCCGATTAAATGACACTTATCGTGATTTCATTAAAAAAGTGCAACCCGGCGGCTTTATTTTATTCGGACGCAATCTTCAAAGCCCACAGCAAGTTCGAGAACTTTGCGACGAACTTCGTTCCCTTTGTGAGAGACCGCCCATTCTTACCATCGATCAAGAAGGAGGACGCGTTTCGCGCTTAAAAGAAATCGGCGAGCAACCACCTAGCGCCGATCAACTGCGCCAAGCCAACCAACTCGAACTCATTGAGCGCCACGGAAAACTAACCGCTCAATTACTCAACCTTTTCGGTTTGAACTTAAACTTAGCTCCTGTCGTGGACATTCTTTTAGACAGTAGCGCAGAAAATTCGCTTCTTAATCGGTGCTACGGAAAAAATGCAGATGAAGTCATTCAAAAAGCGGGCACTTTTCTTGACACCATGCAAAAAGAAGGCGTACACGGAACTATCAAACATTTCCCAGGCTATTCTCTTTGCAGCAAAGATCCCCATCGTTCTTTGCCGATTGTTAATCGTTCCTTAACAGAAATGGAAAATAACGAACTCAAGCCTTTCAAAGCGCTGGCTCCTAAATCCTCCGCAATTATGATCGGCCACGCCGTTTATCCTCAACTCAGTTCAGATAACCTGCCCTCCTCACTTTCTCCGCAAATCATTCAGAAACTTCTGCGCGAAAAAATGAATTATCAAGGTCTCATCATAACTGACGATCTCGAAATGGGTGCAATCTCTTTTGAATACGGCATCGCTCAAACTGTTCGACTCGCTATTCAAGCCGGAAACGATTTACTCCTCTTTTGTCATCAAAGAGAATGTGTAGAAATCGCCTGGGAAACCCTTAAGCAAATGGCTCAAAAAGAAGACCTCGAAACACCGCTCCATCGCCTGCTCACTTTCAAGAAAAAATTGTGCTCGGTAGCACCTTGGAATCAAAAAGCTTTCGAAACTATTAATGCCGAGGTTAAAACTCTTCGCGAAACAGTTGAAAAACTAAATAGCTATTAGCTTTTAACTCTTTGTTGAAAGCTTCCAAGCGCCTAATTTTTTCTTTTTAGCCTTTTCTTGCAGCTCATCCAAACGTCGACGAAATTCAATTTCCTTTAAAACGCCCGGGATATTAGCTCCTGCCCCATAAGCTCGCGCTAAGCCATTTTCTACCAGTAATTCCGATAAATTTTTCCCATCCTTGGTAATTAAAACGGCAAAATAACGTGGCAAAGCGCTATTACCCTGAGCATCCAGCCATTGGGTATAAGCGGTAAAAGTTTGGCCCTGCAAAAGTTTCCAAGTATAAGTGGTTGCTTCATGACCCGATTCGAGCACCTGTTCATCTGTAATTCCAAAATATTTCGCCTGAGTTTTGACGCGAAAAGGTTTGTCATCACTGCTCTCAGGAGCATCGGCAAAATACAATCGAAAAATATATTCTTTACCACGATGGGACACGTGAAAACTATCTCCATCCCCATAGCGTCCAGTCATCAAACGGCACCCTTCCAACTTTTCCCAAGGCTTGCCAGAATCCGACGAACCCGCCATTTCCGATTCCTCTCGGTTTCCCTTGGATATAATAGAAGTTGTTCCTGAAGATTCTGGCTCATAAGAATCTTCTGTTTGCTTCTCTTCTTCATCACTAGAAGGAACTGACAATGAGTTATTTGTCAAAGAACCTTCAAAAGGTTGTAAATCAAATTGTGCTAAACTTTTTACCCGTAGCAACCCCAACATCATAATGAAAAATAAACACATCCGTTTCATAAGCATTTTGACGCTACTAAAAACTCTATCATTTGCCAAGTTTGCAAAATAAGATTATTTTATTGAAGGAAGAATAAAAAGAACGCGTCTTAATAATGAAGTAAAATAAAGGATTTCTATGAAAAAAATAATTTTCACGCTTTCTCTCTTTGCTCTCTTGTTTATTCCCAAAATAACTCAAGCAGGCGTTAGTTTTAATGTTTCCTTTGGTTCTTATTATCCTTCAGGCTATTATTACGATCATTGTCGACCTGCTTACCGCACTTATTATAATAGCTATTATGCTCGTCCTGTTTACTATCGCCCTGCCTACCCCAATTACGGCTATTCAGGCGCCTACCGACAAGGATTTCGCGATGGTTACTCTACCGCAGTCAGACGCGCCGTCCCCGTTTATCGTGTGGAACGTTGCGACAGAGTTTACCGTTAAGTCATTAGATTATTCCAATTTAATTTTTCTTTAGAGGGGCGAACCTCTTAATGAGTTATAATTTATAGTTAAACGTTCGCGTCAATTAGCGTATTTAGCGGGCAAAAATCTATTGAATCGAACTCAATTTTCTAAAATCCATTGACCCACTATTGAAAAGCTTATAAAGCACTAAAATGCGCCATAAAAAGCAAACCATCTGGGGAGGACGTTTTACAACCCAACCCAATGAAAAAGTGCGTGCTTACACGCAATCCCATACCTTTGATTCGCGTCTTTATCGCCACGATATTCGCGGCAGCCTGGCTCATGCCAAAATGCTAAAGAAAATCGGCCTTATAACCGCTAAAGAATTGTCAGAAATTCAAAAACATTTACTAGCCATTCAACGCAATATCCAAACCGACAAATTTCAATGGCGCGCTGAACTTGAAGACGTGCACATGAACATCGAAGCCGAATTGACGCGGCGAACACCTGCTGGCGAAAAACTTCACACAGGCCGCAGCCGCAACGACCAAGTCGCCACCGATATGCGACTTTGGTTGAAAGAAGAAATTCTTTCTCATCAACAACTCATTCGCCGCCTGCAAAACACACTTCTGACAGTTGCTCAAAAAAATAAAAACTGTTTTATTCCCGGTTACACTCACCTACAACGCGCACAAACGGTTTCTTTAGCTCACCATTTTTTAGCTTATGTCGAAATGTTGAAACGAGATTTCAGTCGACTCGAACATAGTTACGACATCACTAACTACTGTCCCCTAGGTTCTGGCGCTTTAGCCGGCAGCACCTTGCCCTTAGACCGAACTTTTGTTGCCAAAGAACTCGGATTTATCGATAAGCAAGGCAAACCCCGTCTGATTACCAACTCCATGGATGCCGTAAGCGATCGTGATTTTATTGTTGAATTTCTTGCTGCCTCTGCCTTAACCGCTGTTCACCTTTCGCGCCTTGCAGAAGATTTGATTTTGTGGTCGAGTGCTGAATTCAATTTCATTCAACTCAGCGACACCTTCACAACCGGCTCCAGTTTAATGCCGCAAAAGAAAAATCCCGATATTGCCGAACTCGCTCGCGGCAAAACAGGCCGTGTGATCGGCAATCTCATGAGCCTACTGGTAACCCTTAAAGGATTGCCCATGACCTACAATCGCGACCTTCAAGAAGATAAAGAACGACTCTTCGACACTGCCGATACCTTGCGTCTGTCACTGGATCTTTTTGCGGATATGCTAAGCCAAATTAAAGTCAATACCATTCCCTGCCAAATCGCCATTCACGATCCCAACCTCCTAGCCACCGATCTAGCCGATGCTTTAGTTGAACAGCGCATTCCTTTTCGCCAAGCTCACCATCTCGTCGGTTCTGCTGTAGCTTATGCCTTGCACTCAGGCAAAACCTTGCGCCAACTTTCTGATCAAGAATGGCAAACACTAAACCCCACTTTTTTGAAAGTGAAACATCTTTTAACCCAATCGCCATACCAACAGCTCTTAACTAAAAAAACTTTGGGCAGTCCTAATCCCAAACTCGTTGAAAAAGAGATCACGCGTTGGCAAAAAAAATTAAAAAATTCTTAATATTCTCTATCTTAACCCATGCACCACTTTCATCGTAAAAACGGCCAACTTCACATCGAAAAACTTCCTGTCGCGGATCTCGTGAAACATTATCAAACTCCGCTTTATGTCTATTCCCAAAGCACTTTGGAAGATCATTGGCAAAAACTGGATCGCGCGCTAGCTCCCGTTGATCACCTCATCTGTTTTGCTATGAAAGCCAACTCCAACCTTGCCGTTTTAAATTGCCTGGCAAAACTGGGTAGCGGTTTTGATATCGTCAGCGGTGGTGAACTTTATCGCATCAAAAAAGCGGGAGGCGATCCCCAAAAATGCAACTTCGCAGGAGTCGGCAAAACGCGTGAAGAAATTGAATTTGCGTTGCAGGAAAATATTTATAGCTTCAACGTCGAAAGCGAAGCAGAACTCAACTTCATCAACGAAATTGCTGGAAAATTGGGAAAAAAAGCGCCGATCGCTGTGCGCGTCAATCCCAATGTCAAAGCCGATACCCATAGCAAAATCACTACCGGAACTTATGAAAATAAATTCGGCATCGCATTTGAAGAAATCCCCGCACTTTACCATCGCATTTCACAACTTCCTCATCTTAAAATTCGCGGCTTACAAACTCACATCGGCTCTCAAATCACCGACGTCACACCATTTTTACAAGCCATTGAAAAATTATTGCCCCTCATTCAAAGCTTGAAAGAAAAATATGACCTCGAATTTTTTGATATCGGTGGTGGCATGGGAATTATCTACGATCCTGCTTTAGAAAGTGGTGCAGAAAGCTGGTGGCAAACGCATCCCAATCTGTTGACACCGGATCGTTACACTCAAGCGATTTTACCCTTACTCAAAAAATTAAATTTAAAAATTCTTTTGGAACCCGGCCGTTATATAGCTGGCAACGCAGGCATACTCGTTACTCAAGTTCTTTTCGTAAAAAATACCGGTGAAAAACGATTTGTCATTGTCGATGCCGCAATGAACGACTTAGTGCGACCCGCTTTTTACGATTCTTACCACGAAATTGTTCCACTAGATAATTTAGAAACCTCGTCCACTTTAGTTTCTACCGATATTGTTGGCCCCATTTGCGAATCTAGCGATGTCTTCTGCAAAAATCGTCCCTTGCCCGAATTAAAACAAGGTGATTACATCGCTTTATTAAGCGCAGGCGCTTATGGATTCACCATGGCTTCCAATTACAATTCTCGACCCCGACCTGCAGAAATTTTAGTCAAAGATTCCAATCATCGCCTTATAAGAAAACGTGAAACTTGGGATGATTTGATTCGAAGCGAAACGGTTTAAGCCGTAATAGGCTCGGGCTTTTGCGAAATGTCCGATTTCATCGCTTTGAAGAAATTACCACCCATTTCCCAGAGCGGGCCCGGAAATTTTCTGAGATCAAGCAGGACGTGATCCAGAGCATTCACGAACCAATCGATCTCTTTTTGACCGATAACCAGTGGGGGCAAAAACTTCACAATATCACAATTATTCGCGGCGACTTGCGTCATAACACGATGTTTCGTAAGAAGTGGCGTGACGATGAGTTGAGGGAAAAGACCTTTGTCCATTTTGTGAATCGCTTTCCAACCCATTTTTTGCATGAGCGACTTGGGTTCACCAAATTCAATAGCGCACATGAGCCCTTTCATTCGGATATCATAAATCACATCATGTTTTTGCTTTAACACCAACAATGCCTCTTCCAGAATTTTTCCTTGTTTCGCCGCATTTTCGACCAGGTTTTCTTCTTCCAAAACGGATAAAGCAGCCAAACCACAAACCGCAGCTAAATTGTTTCTGCCAAAGGTTGTGGAATGCACAATGCAGCGATCCAAACGTGAAAAAGTGGCTTGGTAAATAGCGCGGCGGGTCACAATCGCACCACAAGGCACATAGCCCGCACTCAATGTTTTGGCGAGGGTAACAATATCCGGCTCAAGATTCCAATGTTCAAATGCAAACCATTTGCCTGTGCGACCCAAACCGGATTGCACTTCATCGCAAATAAGCAATGTGCCATGTTGTCGACACAAAGCTTGCGCTTGCTGAAAATAGTCGTCTTTAGGAAATTTAATCCCTTTCCCTTGCACACATTCGATTAAAAAAGCCGCCACATCCCCTTTTTTGAGTTCTTGTTCCAACTCGTTCAAATCGCCTAAATTCACATGCTCGCAACCGGGCAAAAAAGGACCAAATCCCTCATGAAAATAAGGATTTCCTGTCACCGAAAGCGAACCATAGGAAAGACCGTGATAAGAATTTTTTAACGCCAAAATGCGAGGGCGTTTTGTAGCGGCGCGCGCAAATTTCAAAGCGCCTTCCACAGCTTCGGTGCCGCTGTTGCACAAAAACACCGCATCCAAATGCGATGCTCCTTGTTTGGCAAATCGTTCCACCAGTTTTTCTGCCAAAATGCCAGCGAGAAAAGCACAATCCATTTGCACCATATTGGGCAAATCGAGATCTAAAACGTCGCGAATAGCCTGTTGCGGTACAGGGTGGTTGCGACCGATATTAAATACACCAAAGCCGGCTAAAAAATCCAAATATTCATTACCTTCTTTATCATAAAGATAAGCACCTTTGGCTCGTACATAAACTTTATCAAATCCGATGGTGCGATGCACTTTGACAAGGGTGTGATTGAGATAACGGTAATGCGTTTCATAATTATCCCCCAATCGCTGATTAACAAGCGCTTTGATATCGAGCGGCATAAACAAGATTCTATTTGACGTCTAAGATAAATAAACGAAGCGCCCAGCCGATCACCGCTAACACCGCTAAAATTCCCATTAGGGTAAGAAGGGAATAATATTTTTTCTCTTCTTTTGCCGAATTAGTTTTTGGAAAAGGCGCCGCATTTACAAAATTGGTTGGTCGCGCGCTTTGGTTAGCCACGTTAAATTGCTGCGCTTGGGTAGGCTCGGGCAACGGTTGAATCGCGCCTCCAGTTTCTGATTGGTATTGAAACTGCAAATTACCGATATGAACCACATCGCCACGTTGTAGTTTTTGTTGCACAATTTTTGTGCCATTTACACGAGTGCCATTAGTGGAGTTTAAATCTTTAATAGTATAATCATCTTCCGTGAACGTAAGCACAGCGTGACGACTGGACACGCTTCCGTCATTTATACGAATCGCGTTGCCTTCCGCTCGACCGATCGTGATTTCAGGATCGGCAAGATCAAAAGCTAATTCTCCTAGTTCTGAGGATTGACCCAATAGACGTGGCATAATTTAAAAAAGTAGCGTTATTTTTGAGAAGATTCAATTCTTTTGGCAAATTCTTGAAAAAGATAGCTCGCATCCGAAGGACCCGGCGAGGCCTCAGGATGATATTGCACGGAAAAAAGATTCAAAGTGCGATGGGCAAGACCTTCACACGTGTTATCGTTCAAATTGACCTGTGTCACCTCTACTTCTGAAGGCAAAGAATCCGTAGCCACAGCAAAACCATGGTTTTGCGAAGTGATGGCTATCTTTCCTGTTCGCAAATCTTTTACCGGTTGATTGGCGCCGCGATGACCAAATTTAAGTTTAAACGTTTTGCCGCCAAGTGCGTAGGAAATAATTTGATGTCCCAGACAAATGCCGAACATCGGTTTTTTCCCAATCAAATCTCGAATATTGCGATGCGCATAAGTCAGCGCGGCAGGATCGCCAGGACCGTTTGACAGAAAAATGCCATCAGGATTATCGCGCAAAACCTCATTTGCCGAAGTGTTGGCGGGAACCACTTTGACTTGAAACCCAGATCGTCGCAAGCAACGCAAAATATTGTGTTTCATACCAAAATCATAAGCCACAACACGATAACGTAAGGGTTCTAAAGAAGATTGAGGAAACGGCCAAGCAGAACTCTTTTCGCCCTTCTCATCCCAAAAATAAGTTTGTTTTGTAGTGACTTCCTTCACAAAATCCACGCCTTCATAAGAAAAGCTTTTTGCCAAATCGCTAGCCGCGACATCAGAAAGTTTTTCGGAAGTGATGACTCCTCGCAAAGCGCCACGCGTTCGCAAATGTTTGGTCAATGCGCGAGTATCAACCTGTTCGATAGCGGCAATATCATTTTTTAATAAATATTCCTCCAAGGACAAACGAGAACGCCAATTGGAAACCATCGGAGAAAGTTCGCGCATCACAAAGCCATTAACTTGAGGCCGGAGCGATTCCTGATCTTCTTCGTTAATGCCATAGTTTCCAATTTGGGGATAAGTCATAGCAACGATTTGCCCTTTATAAGAAGGATCGGTCAACACCTCTTCATAACCGGTCATTGCAGTATTAAAACAGACTTCGCCTAAAGCAGGTTTCAACGAACCCACTGCTTTGCCTCGAAGAATAAAACCATCTTCCAAAGCCAAAATCGCTTCCTTCATGAGGACGTCATAAAGAAAAAAAATAAAAAAGCAAAATGAACTCGCTTAAAAATAAAAAAAATCAGCAAGAAAGCTGATTACCTTCCATCTTCATCAGAAGAATGAAAAGAGGCCCGAGATTGACGCCACTGTGCTCGATGTTTCATGGTCCAATCGATCAACGCTTTTTCAAAGCCTACATCGCGTCCCACTTTTTCGCTTTCAATCCATTTGTGCTTTAAAATCTCCTCCCGTTCCGCGAGAAATTCTCGATAAAGGGACGAATTTTTCAACAGCTCATCTATATCATTAATTCGCACAAACTCCTCCTACCATTTTTATTAATCTTCCATTTCACATAACAAAAGTCAAGTGATTTTTATGCTTTATAACAAGCTTGTTAAGATGTCTTTCGATAAGAACTGAGCCAAAATGCTAAGACGAACAGAATCATAATAGTCATACCAAGAGCGGCTCCAAATGGCCAATCGCGCGCTTGTAAAAATTGATTCTGGATAACATTTCCAATCATAGGAACGCGAGCTCCCCCCATCAAATCCGAAATCGCATACATCCCAATTGAAGGAATGAAAACCAACAAAATGCCCGCCACAATTCCCGGTTGAGTCAAAGGAATAATAACCGACGAAAAAGCCCGCGCAGGACCAGCACCCAAATCACAGGCTGCTTCGATCAAAGCGTTATCCAAACGCTCAACACTGCCATAAATCGGCAAAATCATAAAGGGCACATAACTATAAACTAAACCAATAATAATGGCGCTGGGTGTATAAAGGATTTCTAAAGGCGCTGAAATAATGCGTGTATATTGCAACATGCCACTCAAAAGTCCTTCCGATTTTAAAATCGTAATCCAGGCATAAGTGCGAATTAAAAAACTCGTCCAAAACGGAATCATGACTAGCATTAACAATTTATTGCGCACCTCCTCACGTGCACGACCTATGTAATAAGCCACAGGATAGCCAATCCCAACGCACAATACTGTGGTAAGAAAAGCATACCACAAGGAACGCAGTAGAATTTTAACATAAATCGGATTAAAAACGCGTGTATAATTGCTCCAATTAAATTTATAAACTACTTGCCCCAAAGCGTCGCGCTCGCAAAAACTATAGACTAAAAGAATCAGAGCTGGCGCTACCACAAAAGCAAGCAGCCACAGAAGCATAGGTGCCATTAAAAGCCATCCCATCAAACCTGCGGGCCTTTGCCTGCCTTGAAAATCTTGGTCTGCGCCAGCTGCAAAATTCATAGTCTATCCTCTTTTAAGAGCTCTTCAAATCTGTCATTAACTGATCAATATCAGCAGCTGATTTTCCAATATCTCGGAAAATCTCCAAATGCCCTGGAGCTGTAGGATAACTGGCTGGATTGTTGAGTTGTTCCGGTGAAAGAAGCTCACGCGCCTTCAAATTAGGATTAGTATAAGGAAAATCATCTGAAATCAATTTGCTAACTTCAGGACGTAAAATATAGTTAATAAACAAATGAGCCGCTTCTTGATGAGGCGCATCAGCTGGAATAGCAAGACTATCCACAAACATGTGGGCGCCCTCCTCTGGTAAAACATAAACAAACTTTTGATCTTCATTATAAAGAATCGCTGCTTCTCCACTCCAAACCACACCCAAGTCAACGTCTCCGTTCAACAAAGCTGTTTTAGGACTGTCAGAATCAAACACTTTTACTCGCTTCACCCATTCAGCCAAAAGTGGACGAACTTTTTGCAAGTTTTCTGGTGTCACATCATTAATTGGTAAACCCATAGCGGCCAACGCCCAAGAAGACCATTCTCGATTATCGTTTAGCGCCACAATACGACCGGCATATTTCTCGCTAAAAACATCTTTGTAACCTTTCACCGGATCTTTTACTACATCTGTATTGACAACAATGCCCACTGTACCAACCATCCAAGGCACACTATATTTTAAACCAGGATCATGCGCTAAATTCTTATATTCCTCTCCAATATTTTCCAAATTAGGAAGTTTAGAATGATCTAAAGGAGCCAGCTTATTTTGCTTCATCAAAGCCTCAATCGTATACTCAGAGGGCTGAATTAAATCATAAGAAGTCGCACCTGATAAGAGTTTTGACAACATCTCTTCATTGGACGAGTAAGTTTCGTAATTAACCCGAATGCCAGTTTCTTTTGTAAACCCATCAATCACGGCTTGCGGCACATATTCTGACCAGGCAAAAAGGTTAATTTCTTTAGCCATCGGCTTGCCGCTTTCTTCGTTGGCCATCTTGTTCTCTTCTTTTTTACCGCAGCCAGACAATGCTATCATCGCTAGCAACGAACAGATTAATGTTTGTTTTTTCATTTTCTTCATAGTTAGGTTTCTCATTTCCAAGTTAGGGTTTATAAAATTTTATCGATTAAATTTTTTACTGTATTCCGACACCAAAACTAAAACAGCCGTTCCTAAAATAAAGATTGTCGAAATCGCGTTCAACATCGGATTCAATCCCACCTTCGCCATACCAAAAACCTTCATCGGCAAAGTCGCTGAAGAAGGACTTGCCACAAAATAAGTCACCAACAACTCATCCAAAGATAAAGTAAACGACATCAAAGTGCCCGAAAAAATCGCTGGCAATAAATAAGGCACGATTACCAACCAAAACGCTTTAACAGGCGTTGCCCCTAAATCCATCGCCGCTTCTTCTAAAAAAGGGTCTAAACCCGACAAACGCGCTTGAATCGCTACCAATACAAAAGGGAAACAAAACGTTACGTGCGAAATAATAATCGTCATAAAACCCAACCCAAAACTCACCACGGTAAAAAGAATCAATAAGCTAATCCCCATAATAATTTCCGGAATGACCATGGGAATAAAAATCAAAGTATTCAACGTGCGCATCGCAGGATAACGATAGCGATAGAGCAACCACGCTCCTACCGTCCCCAATATTACCGAAATTACCGTTGTAAAACCGGCAATAATCAAACTATTGCGCAAAGCCCGAATAATCGGTTGGTTATGCATTAACTTCACATACCAATCCAATGTAAAGCCGGTCCAAACAATATTCAGTTTGGATTTATTAAAAGAAAAAATAATCAGCAATAGAATTGGCAAATAAAGAAAAGCAAAAACCAACCATGTCCAAACCCCGAAAAGCATATTTACCCAACCCATGCCCGAGAGTTTATGGAAACCTTTTCCATTAGCCTTTTTGATGGCAGTCGTGGTCACTGGAACAAAAAATTAATCCGCAACAAAAAAAGATGCAAGAAATTTTATTAAAAAAATTAAAGCGCCTTAACACCTTATCTAAGTATTTCATCTTTGACTCTTTTACCGTCTTAACAAAAAGCAAACATACTTGCTTTTTTTTAAAACCACTTACCTTATTTGCATGAAAAACTTTTACTATCCTTCGATGGTTTTTGTTTTTTATCTTATCCTAGTTTCAGCGTTGGCTGAATTAAATCATTCCCCATCATTATGGACAACACCCAATCAAATGATCATTGACAACGCTGGTTATCCACGAACGATGGAAGTCGCTAAAGATGAAATTTACATCCAAAGCAAACTGCCTCTTCGCCATGCTCCAGCTACTCATTTCCCGACTAAAGCCTCTGCGGAAACCCTTCACCAATATGCCCAATCCTTGGATAACACCAAAAAATATAACATTTATCTTGTCCTTTACGAAAAAGGAAAACCTAGAAACGAAAAAACACGTTGCCTCTTAAGCGACGAAATTCTAGTCGAACTCAAACCCGGCACTGATCCCCTTCCTCTAGCAAAACAACTCAACGCTACCGTTGAAAAACCAGCCGGAGGATTGCCTGATAACTTCCATCGTTTCATTGTTTCAAAAACAGGCAATACCTTGGGTGCCACTCAAATATTAAGACAAAATTCCAATCTCGTTCTCTCTGCAGAACCTCTTCTCATTAGAAAAAAAAGCAAACGCGGATTTCCTAATGATCCACTTTTCCCCAAACAATGGTATTTAAACAATACAGGCCAAAACAATGGAACATCAGGCATTGATTGCCAT